>JALRJG010000409.1 GCA_023261215.1 Pseudomonadales bacterium
GGTCTGAAAGAAACCGTGGTGTTCGCTGACAAATTGCTGCAAAACGGTTTCCGTTTGGCAACCAAAGCCGGTATCTCGATCGCGATTGACGACATGTTGGTGCCACCAGAGAAGGCCAGCATCATTGGCCGCGCCGAGGCGGAAGTCAAAGAGATCGCGAAGCAATACGCGTCTGGTTTGGTAACCGTTGGTGAGCGTTACAACAAAGTGGTCGATATTTGGGGCAAAGCTGGTGACGAGGTGTCAAAGGTGATGATGGCCCAATTGGCTAAAGAGAAAACCGTCGATCGTGACGGTAATACCGTTGACCAAGAGTGCTGCACAGATTCGTCAGTTGGCAGGTATGCGTGGTTTGATGGCTAAGCCTGATGGCTCGATCATCGAGACCCCCATTACCGCAAACTTCCGCGAAGGTTTGAACGTGTTGCAGTACTTCATTTCAACCCACGGTGCACGTAAGGGCTTGGCCGACACCGCGTTGAAAACAGCGAACTCAGGTTACCTGACGCGTCGTTTGGTCGACGTGACGCAAGACCTCGTGATCACTGAGCACGATTGCGGCACCCACGACGGCACCACGATGCGCGCCATCGTGGAAGGCGGTGAGGTGATTGAATCATTGCGTGACCGCGTGTTGGGTCGCACCTTGGTTGAAGACGTCGTGAACCCTGAAAACCAGATGGTTCTGGCCAAAGCCGGCGACATGCTCGACGAAGACCAAATGGAAATCCTCGAGGCAGCGGGCGTTGACGAAGTCAAAGTGCGGACCGCGCTGAACTGCGAAACCCGCTTCGGCTTGTGTGCCAAGTGCTATGGCCGCGACTTGGGTCGTGGCGGCTTGATCAACAACGGCGAAGCCGTTGGTGTGATCGCGGCCCAGTCC
>JALRJG010000410.1 GCA_023261215.1 Pseudomonadales bacterium
TGAAGATTTCGCAGCGATCCAAAAATCGGTCGAAAGTTTTGCCGAGGAAGAAGGCCGCCGTCCCCGTATGTTGGTTGTGAAAATGGGACAAGACGGTCACGACCGTGGCGCCAAAGTCATTGCAACGGCCTTTGCGGATATCGGATTTGACGTGGATGTTGGACCTCTGTTCCAAACCCCAGATGAAGCCGCACAAGATGCCATTGACAACGATGTGCATGTGATTGGCATTTCATCACAAGCCGCAGGTCATAAAACATTGGCCCCACGTTTGATTGAGGTTCTAAAGGAACGAGATGCAGGTGATATTCTGGTGATCTGTGGCGGTGTGATCCCGCAGCAGGATTACGATTTCCTCAAATCCGCAGGGGTGAAGGCGATTTTTGGACCTGGAACGAATATTCCAAATGCCGCCCAAGAAATTCTGGATCTGATCCGCGAAGCGCGCGATTAAAACGAAAAACCCCGCCAATTGGCGGGGTTTTCTTTATCCGGCTTTTGGCATCACTTGATAGCCAATTTCGTCAGTAACTTCGAACAAACCGTCTTCTTTGCGGGCAAGCTTTCCTGTGCGCAACATATGCGCAAAGTGTTGTAGGCTTTCTTCGCGGGAAAAGTCATCTTCTGTTCCGCTAAGTTTCACAGTGCGCAGCAGTTGTGGGCGCGAGAACTGATTAATTCCGCGAACCTGGGATAAATAGGTTGCTACGGCCTCTAATTTCGCCTCTAGCGAATGCGCACCAACGTGGGCTGCAAATTGTCCGAAATCCGCGAAATCTGATGATTTTACAGGTTCGGTCTGTGTTTCATGTGTTTCATTGACGGCCACTTCTGGCTTGGGTTCTGGCGCAGGTGCCGCAATC
>JALRJG010000411.1 GCA_023261215.1 Pseudomonadales bacterium
GGAATAGCGTTTGCATCTACCGGGCGTCCTGAGGTGTTTACAGAGATGTAACCTCCAGCTTGCTGTATGCGATCAAAGGCAGATCGATCTACCATTAAATCTTTAATTACAGGGAAAGCTCCAGCTCTAAACGGTTCGATAGTAATGTGGTCACCGTCTTTAAAGCTTCTCATGTGAAGCTGGCAGGTGGTAGTTAGCTTTTGTGGCCCGTGAGGCTTGCCATTAATAACCATTGAGCAAGTTCCACAGATACCTTCGCGACAGTCGTGGTCGAACACTACAGGCTCTTTGCCGTCGTTGATTAGACCTTCGTTTAGAACGTCTAACATTTCTAAGAACGACATGTCCTCGCTGATATTGTCAAGGTCGTAGGTTTCGAACTTTCCGTTGGTTTGTGCGTTTTTCTGACGCCAAACGTTAAGATGAATTTTCATAGCCTTATTTGTAAGATCGTGTTTTCAATTCAATATTTTCATAGACTAGTTCTTCCTTGTGAAGTTTTGCCTCACTAGGAACTCCAGTGTATTCCCAAGCAGCTACATAGCGATAATTTTCATCATCTCTTAGCGCTTCTCCTTCTTCGGTCTGGTATTCTTCTCTGAAGTGACCTCCGCAAGATTCATTACGGTTTAAAGCATCCACTGCGAAAAGCTCTCCTAATTCTAAGAAATCGGCAACCCTGTGGGCTTTTTCGAGCTCAGAGTTCATGGCGTTTAGCTCCCCAGGGATTCGTACGTTCTTGTAGAAGTCTTCACGAAGCTCAGCGATTTCTTTGATGGCCTCTTTCAGCCCCTGCTCGTTTCTAGACATACCGCACTTATTCCACATGATTTTTCCAAGCTTCT
>JALRJG010000412.1 GCA_023261215.1 Pseudomonadales bacterium
CTCCGTGATCATCACCACCTCCGCGTTATACTGCCGTGCGACTTCAGAGATCCTGTAATCATCCGTCGCGACGACCACGCGATCGAGCGCGGTGGATTTCTTCGCGGCGTCGTACGCGCGCGCGAATGCCGGTTTCCCGTGCACGATCGCCAACGGTTTCCCCGCGAACACGCCGTCGTCGTACATCGCCACGACGACGCCGAGGGCGTAGGATTTTGTTTTCTTCCCCTTTCGCGCGCCGCGCGCGCCTGTGGGCTTGTTGAGCGCGCGCGCGCGACGTTTGAGCCGTCGAGCGCGGCGTCGTTGCGCCACGAGCGGCGACGACGAATCGCGTTCGGTGCTCGACATCTTATCCGTCACCGCGAACGCTAGCGCGCCGGCGGCGAGCGATAGCACTGGGCGCCATGTCGTGACGAGCGCGGTGAGGAGCGCGCGCACGGGCGTCGGCAGCGCCATGATGTGACGATCGAATGAGCATCATCCATCATCATCGTCCGCATCGTCATTCGTCGACGCCGCACGTCACCATGGCGCCGCCACTGCGAAGCGCGCGCGCGCGGCGACGCCGACGATGGCTATACATCTTCGCGTGCGCCGCGATCACCATCGCGCGCGCGCGACGCGCGTACGTGCGCGATGACTCTCAAGTCGTTAGCGCCTCGAGCGCACCGACGACGCGCGACGACGACGCGTCGACGCCGTATTGGGCGCCCGGGATCACCGCCGACGCGCCGAGGCGCGACGCCATCGTGCACGCCGCGCGTGAGGCGTACGCCGCGTACGATGCGCACGCGCTCGGGCACGATGAGCTCGCGCCCGCGACGATGCGAGGATTG
>JALRJG010000413.1 GCA_023261215.1 Pseudomonadales bacterium
GAGAAAAGCGATGTGAATATGCGGGTAGGTGTGATTGAAAAACCGATCGATGACTTCCAGGTGCGCAAGAAAGGTCTCGGGCCAGAGCTGGTTTCTCAGCGTTGCCCATTCGCGTGAAAAGCGCCGCTCGGCAACTTTGATCATCAACCTTTGCTACGCTCGACCTGAGCCTCAAAAGCGGCATTCTGCTCAGCGGTCGCCTCGCGCTGATACTTCTCTTTCCACTCCCCGTAGGGCATGCCGTAAACCCGCTCCCGGGCCTCAGCATCAGTGACCTCAACGCCGGCATCCAATGCAGCTGCGCGGTACCACTTGCTCAAACAATTTCGACAAAACCCTGCGAGATTCATCAACTCAATGTTTTGAACCTCTTTGTTATCGTCTAAATGTTGCAACAGTCGGCGGAAGACTGCCGCTTCTATTTCAGTCGTGGAATTCATGGCTACTCCTTAAAATTGCCCCTAGTTTATCGAGAGTCGCGCCCGCGGCTCAAATACTCGCTCTGTCGTCGAGCCTCAAATTCGCCTGAACCAGCCTTCAAACGAACGCTGCAACGAAGCAATGACCCATGACGCCTCAGTTTGAACACAGTCGCGGCATCTAAACGAAATCCACCGAGTCCCACGCAGGTTTTCCCGAGCCCATCATGATATCCTCGGGCCATCGCGAAAGTGAGGATAATAAGCCCATGACCACCATTGTCATCGTCGGCGGCGGCCAAGCGGCCGGGCAAGCTGCAGCGAGCCTGAGGCAGGAAGGCTACGAAGATCGAATCGTGCTCATAGGAGACGAAGCGGTACCGCCCTACCAGCGCCCGCCTC
>JALRJG010000414.1 GCA_023261215.1 Pseudomonadales bacterium
AAGGTGACCACGTAGGTGGCAATGAAAAATAAATAGATGGCTTCCATGGAGAGTAGCGGTATCAATTGCAGTTCGAGGAACTGAGACACCGCAAAGGCGAGGAGCATCATGTTGAACGCCTCCCGCGGTTTGGAGCGCGCCCCAAGGCCCGCCACGGCAACACCGGTGTAAATCCCAGCGCCAAATCCCGCCAAACATCGCAGCCAAAGCATGGCTTCGTAGTCCGTCCAGTCAATGCAGAGCCAATTTGCAGTCATCGCCAGCGCAATGCCCAAGTAAATTAAGTGCTGCCGATTCAGGCGACTGATCACAAGCGCTGCAACAACGGAGCCAAGGAACAAACCCAAAAGATCGGCTGAGGCCACGCGATTGACCTGCACCTCGGTAAAGGCCAGCTGATCGACCCAAGCACTGTTAATGGCAGGGAGTGCGACCAGGACGCTGTAACCGACCAGGGTCATGAAGAGACTTAAGAGATAGGGTCGGGTCTCGTCGAAGGGGTTGGTTCTGGCAACGCCTTGATCTGTCATCGGACGGGCTCCTTTGAATTGATTCTCATCGTCCGTCAGTCACAGGCGCTAGAGGGTGCCGTCCCTCGTGACGAACTCAGCGCCACTTTGGCATCGCCTACAAGGCAATGCAATGTGGTTTGGTGTGCGACCCTGACAGGAATTGTGGCAAACTGCCGATGAATTCATGGGCCCGAACATGCTTAAGCCCTATGGCAGAACAACATCCCAGAAAAGTTTTTGAGCGAGCGATTAATCTTCTGCGGGGAGGCGCGCGCAGGGAGGCTGAAGCCCTTTGTCGCGACAGGT
>JALRJG010000415.1 GCA_023261215.1 Pseudomonadales bacterium
TGATCAACCATTAACGGCGCGCCTGTCGCTACACTATCGCCGTCAGATATCAATAGCTGCAATTGTCCAGAAGCGCGCGCAGAATCATCAGTTAGTCCAAACATACTGCGACCTTGATTACCAACTGCATCTAATCCACTCTGCTGAACCTCATTAACGGAGTTCATAAAAGCGATTGCCATGGAATCAAGTTCATCCCGCGCCTGCTTTAGTGCACTGTTTCTGAATGTCTCAATACCTGCGATTTTTCCACCAGCAACTGAGGAAAGAATCTTCGGTGATCCATATGGGTCTAGTGTGTATGCCAGACGCTCTGGATTGTTATCGATACGTGAAACGCCCAATTCATAAGACTTTTCTTCGTTTACCAGTTGAAAGTCACTTGAAGAGCCACCTAAAGATACGTTAACCCTTCCACTTTTAGTTTCCTCGACGGAAATTGTGGCCAGTTCTGACATATCTTGAAGTAATTTATCACGCTGATCCATCAAGCCATTCGCCTGAAGATCTGCATCACTTTTTCCTAACATCAACTCATTAACACGTGCCAACTGCTTTGCTAATGAATTCAATTCATCTGCACGGACTTTTGATTCGACAAATGAGTCATCATCCAAGCGTTCGAACTGCATCGACAACGATTTGAATCGTTCAGTTACTGAAACAGCTTCATTTAGCAGACTTTCACGCGAACTTGTTGATGATGGTGAAACACTCAAATCTTGTGCTGCAGCAAAAAAACGATCAATAGCAGATGAGATAGACATATTCTTATCGCCAAGAATATCCTCTAATTTTCTTGCAT
>JALRJG010000416.1 GCA_023261215.1 Pseudomonadales bacterium
TCCACAGTGGATTCAGCGACTGGGGTGAAGTCGTAACAAGGTAACCGTAGGAGAACCTGCGGTTGGATCACCTCCTTTCAGAGAAATAAGAAGATATTCGTTTATCTTCTTAAAATAAAAGAAAAATAAAAACATTTACAATATTCAGTTTATAAAGATTATTGAAGAAATAGGTGAAAAGGGCCTATAGCTCAGCTGGCTAGAGCGCTCGACTGATAATCGTGAGGTCCCAGGTTCAAGTCCTGGTAGGCCCACCAGATTTAATAATCTTACAGTGGGGGATATAGCTCAGCTGGGAGAGCGCCTGCCTTGCACGCAGGAGGTCAGCGGTTCGATCCCGCTTATCTCCACCACTTACCTATAAAAACTAAATATAAGTACTATAAAAATTAGTATTTATATTTGGTTTTATTAAACCAATATTGCGTTACCTTGAAAAAATGTAAATTTTTTTAAGCTAGCATGTTATTTAAAAACTTAATGTTAAAGTCTTAAAATTTTTCTAGCGAATATAGATAAATGAAAAATCTGTTTACAGAAATATAATTTATATATATAAACTAATAAAGAAACAATTTAAACACAACTGTTTTAGAGAATAAAGATAAAAATATATGAAAATATATTGATATTTAGATTCAATAAGATAGTAGCCAAGGAATAATTATTCAAAACGGTGGAGTAATAGAGATATTACTTTATCAAACAAAAATAAAAGCTATAAAGGGCTAATGGTGGATGCCTAGACTGTAAGAGGCGATGAAGGACGTACTAGACTGCGATAAGCTTTGGGGAGCCGT
>JALRJG010000417.1 GCA_023261215.1 Pseudomonadales bacterium
TGGGCGCACTGGTCGCAGACATGATGGCGGGACGCAAGCCTGATATCGCCTATTCGCTCGATGACATGGCGGCCGATGGCATGGGCTTGCTGACCGCGCTTGGTATTGATCGCGCGCATATTTGCGGCGCATCCCTGGGGGGCATGATTGTTCAAACTATGGCCATCCTGTTTCCAGACAGGGTGAAGACGCTCACTTCAATTATGTCAACAACGGGCAATCCGGGCCTGCCGCCAGCGAGCCCGGAGGCGATGGCGGCCCTGACTTCCGAGCGCGCAAATAATGTTGACCAAGCAATGGATCGTGCGGTGGCCGTATCGAACATCATCGGCAGTCCAGGCTTTCCGAAGGATGAATCCCGCACACGCGCGAAAGCTAAGGCTTCATTCGAACGCGCGTTCTATCCAGAGGGTGTTGCTCGCCAAATGGCAGCGGTCGTGGCCCATGGCGATCGACGACCCGGCTTGAATAAGCTCAAGGTACCCACCTTGGTCATCCACGGCAGTGCTGACCCACTGGTGCCAGTGACTGGCGGGATCGACACCCAAGAGAATATCCCTGGCGCAACGCTGATGCTCATTGAGGGAATGGGCCACGATTTGCCGCCAGAAACCTGGGATCATATCATTGACGGGATCTCTGCCCTGACCGGCCGCGTCTGATCAGGGCTGCGTTATCTGAATGCAGCACACTTACACAGGGCTGCGGCGGAGCTACGCGCTACAGGGCGACCTTCATCCGCAGGATGAGCTTTGATCCTGTTGATGTCTCCCAGATGAACCATGGCCTTTTATAG
>JALRJG010000418.1 GCA_023261215.1 Pseudomonadales bacterium
GTAGGCCCGCCACTCGCATCCACCACGGCGATCCGCATGAGGATGCCAGGCGTTGCAAGAAATTCTGCTTGTTCTTGGGTCGATAATTTCGGCATAGATCTCACTCTTCGATTTCGTTGATTGATCGTGCAACATAGTGAAATCAAGGCTGGATCGTCAATCTACCCAAAACGCAAGGAGTCTTCGAATGACTGAATCAACCATGCCTATGAGTGGTAAGTGTGTGCTCATCACCGGCGGGAACAGTGGTATCGGCCTCGTGACTGCAAAGGTTCTTGCGGCCTCGGGTGCACGTGTGTTGATCGCAGGGCGCGACGGTGCCAAGACTGATGCTGCGTTGGCACTCATCAATGAAGCGGCTGCGATACCCTGTACCCATCTAACGGTCGACCTCACATCGCTCGCGAGCGTCGATCATCTCATCGATGAGGCCTCGAGCATTGCGCCTTCAATCGATGTTCTTATCAACAACGCGGGTTGTTTTCCTATGAAGGGCGGACTGACCCGCGATGGATTCGAGCAGCAATTCGGGGTCAACCATCTGGCGCACATGAAGCTGACGCTCGGCCTCATGCCTCAACTCCGAGCTGCGCCGGCGGCACGGGTGATCACGGTTGCTTCCATGCTGCATAAACAAGGATCCATCGACCCCGCCAGCTTCACCGATATTTCAAAGTACAAAGCGCAAGCGGCCTACAATCAATCGAAACTGGCCAATGTGCTCTTTTCATTGGCGCTGTCGAGGCGACTGAGCGGCAGCTCTGTGACTTCGAACGTTCTGCATCCCGGCGGGG
>JALRJG010000041.1 GCA_023261215.1 Pseudomonadales bacterium
CTCACAAATTCTCTTTGAATTCCAGAATGGCACGACCGCTAATTTCGCCAGCATCGAGCGCTCGTGTCGCTTCGTTGATCTGATCCAGACTGAAGCGCTCGGTGACCATATGATCAAGATCCAGCTTTCCAGTTCGATACCAATCCACATAGCGAGGAAAGTCATGATCGGGCGTACAGGACCCGCCGAGTGACCCCAAAAATCGCTTCTCGTGCATCAAAAGATCCGTTGCATTCAGTGTCATCTCGGTTGTGGGCACGCCAACCAAGACTGCCGTACCCCCCTGAGCAACCCCAAAGAAGCCATCACGCACCGCAGGGACCGCCTGTTCCATCGTGACCCGGCGACCGATGCAGTCAAAAACGAAATCTGCACCCGCCACGGGCACGCCCCGAAAAGCCCATTCATCGGGCCTCGTTGTTAACGCTCTGACCGCTGCCACCGGATCCTCGTTCGCCGCATTGATGACGTGGGTGGCGCCCATCGTTTTGGCAAAGTTCAATTTGTCGTCGTCTAAATCGATCGCGATGATCGGCGACGCACCGCGCACTTTAGCCGCCACAATCGCTGACAGACCGACACCGCCAACACCAATCACCGCAACACTTTGCCCTGGCTGGACATTGGCGGAGTTCTCAACCGCCCCCGCGCCCGTCATCACTGCGCAGCCAATGATTGAAGTCGTCAATCGATCGACATCCTCATCCAACTTCACCACATACTGCTCGTCTGCGAGCGTATGGTCTGCCCAGGTGAACACGTTGGAACACACGATCGCGTCACCGCTCGGCAGTTGCAGCTCTGGCACACCCGCATAACGCCCGCCTGGCTTTGCGTCCCGTGGAACCCAAGTGACCATGACTCGATCGCCCGGCGCTACATGCGTTACTGCTTCACCCACTTCCAGCACTTCACCAGTCGATTCATGCCCCAGCACCATCGGCACCGTTCGGGGCCGATGCATCGTGTGCAACTGACTGTGGCAGACGCCCGATGCAAATTGCTTGATCAGAACCTCATGGGGGCCGGGCGCTGGCATCTCGAGCTCCAAAACGTCCAATAAAAAGCCCTCTTTGGGCAGCACTGCCACTCTTGCCTTCAGCGTCATTCTCATTACTCCTTCTGGCGGATCTGTTAATTGTCATCCGAGTCTGTGGCGTTGTGATTCAATTCACACGGCCTTTGGTCACTTGCGCCGCGCCATCAAATGGCGCGGGCTGGTCCGATGGGTTGGTCACCCTCGGCGGGGCGCTTGTACCTGCCGCTCTCTAACCGTTTGGAAAGCTGGCCCTCTCGTTGAAATCAAAGACGCGTTCCATTCCGAGCATGGCATCGAGCACCCCGAAATCATCTCGTTGCCGCCCGATGATTTGCAGCCCCAGAGGCATACCGTCTGCGGCTAGCCCAATGGGGAGGGTCCCCGCAGGGTTTCTGGTCATGTTGATTCCCATGGTAAACGCAACCCAGTCCGCAGTCTCTTCACCATCGACCCGCCCTTCGCCTTCTATGGTGGGTACATGCCCGCGGGTCGTTGGCGTCAAAATCAAGGGCGCTGATTTGAATGCGGCTTCGAGTTGGACATTGAGCAGATGGCATTGATCGATGGCCACGGCATAATCTGCCGCGCCAAATTGGTCCAACCCCATTTCAATCTGCGGTCTGAGCGCCGCGTCGATCTTTTCCCACTCCGGCGTGCCTCTTAAGTGCCCCTGGGCGCGCGCACGCGCTGCCGTCCAGAAGACAACCCAGGAAGGAAAAGGATGCGTATCCCAAATCTGATCCATTTCAATCACCTCAACGCCCGCATCGCGCAGCTTGGCGATGGCCGCATTGCACACCCGCAGAACATCTTCATCAACCGTGGTGATACCCATGGTTGGCGACCAGATCACACGCTCGGGCAAACGTCCTGAAGCGCGGTCAAGCCAGGCGTCGAACGGGGCTGGCAACGCAAAAATGTCGCTCTTCTCATCGCCTAAACAGCAATCCAAAGCGGCGATCGTGTCTTTGACCCGGTAGGTCATTGGACCCTTCACCGTCAGCAGACCCGACCCCGTCGGCTTGGGTCCGCCGTTGGGCACCCGGCCTTGTGACGATTTGAATCCGGCAAGACCGCAAACAGCAGCCGGAATGCGAATCGATCCGCCGCCATCACTACCCGTGGCCATAGGCACCATGCCCGCGGCAATGGCCGCGCCCGACCCCCCGCTAGAGCCCCCTGGAGATCGCGTCAGATCCCAGGGGTTTTTCGATGGACCGAAGGGCACATTGTCGGTCTTGCCTTTGTAGCCAAATTCTGGGGTATTGGTCTTCCCAACGACCACCGCACCCGCGGCTTTCAGTCTGGCCACCAAAACCGAGTCATCCGACGCCGGCGCGTCGCCTGTGTGAAACGCGGATCCGTAACTCGTGACATAGCCCTCGGCATCCTCCAGGTCTTTAACACCGAAGGGGATCCCCGCGAGCGGCAACACCGCCCCTGATCGAACGCTCGCATCAACGGCTCGCGCCGCCTCCAGCGCGCGCTCCGGATCCAGCGCGCAAAAAGCGTTGATCACGCCGTTGTGCGCTGAGATGTTATCCAACGCCGCCTGGACCAAAGACTCAGCCGTTCTTCGTCCGGCGTTCACATCGGCCGCCAACTCAATCACTGAATGGTCTCTAAAATCCATCACGCATACTCCTCAGCTCGTCATTCCCGGTGGGTCATTGTCATCACTTGGCCTTGGATCCTGCATCGATCTCGCCAGGCTGTCTAGCCGTGCGCGCGCTCGTGCCGGCGGCGGCAGACTCTCGTTTATCACCCGGATTTCCGATAGACTCGAGCCGAAACCGATGTCTGGCGTAACCTCTGCCTTCAGGCTTGATGCCCATAACCACTCAAGAAACATAGCCATCGGTCACAAAATATTCCACGGAGTTAACCATGAGCGAAGCGGTATCACAGAACGACTACCAAGCAGATAAGCCCGTTGCCGAGTTTAAGCGCCCGGGGAGCGAAAACTTTTTCGAGGGCGACATTCCTAACCCCAATGATGTGGCGCTTGAAACGATCAATCCGATGAGTGCTCGGCTGTTCAGCGAAGACCAACATTGGGGCTTTTTTGAGCGCCTCAGGAACGAAGACCCTGTTCACTTCAATGAGACCGAACTTGCAGGGCGGTACTGGTCTCTGACTCGATATGAAGAAATCAAGAAAGTCGACTCCGATCACGAGCGCTTCTCTTCCGCCCACGGCATTACCTTGGGTTTCCCTGTCGATACCGCGCTGCCTGAAGGGGCCCTCAATATCAGCATGTTCATCGCGATGGATCCACCCACACACGATGTCCAAAGGCGCACGGTGTCTCCGGTTGTAGCACCCAGTAACCTCGCCAACCTCGAGTCATTGATTCGAGAGCGGACACGCACCATTCTGGATGAGCTTCCCGTGGGTGAATCCTTCGACTGGGTCGATCGAGTTTCAATTGAGCTCACCACGATGATGCTCGCGACCTTGTTCGACTTCCCGTTCGAAGAGCGCCGCAAGCTCACGAGATGGTCTGACGTCGCAACCGCAGTGCCCGGCTCTGGAATCGTCGAGTCGGAAGAACAACGACGCGCTGAGCTGATCGAGTGCCTTCAGTACTTCACACAGCTTTGGCAGGAAAGAAAGCGAAACCCAGGCGGGGATCTGATTTCTATGCTTGCCCATGGCGAAGACACCAAAAACATGGAACCCATGGAGTTTTTGGGCAATTTGATTCTCTTGATCGTTGGCGGCAACGACACCACCCGAAATTCAATGAGCGGCGGTCTCTACGCCTTCAACAAGTTCCCTGATCAACTCGCGAAGATGCGTGCCAACCCTCAATTGATTCCAACCGCAGTGGCCGAGATCATTCGTTGGCAGACCCCGCTCGCTTACATGCGTCGAACAGCCAATCAGGATGTGGAGATTGGCGGCAAGACCATCAAAAAAGATGATCAAGTACTCATGTGGTACGTGTCTGGGAACCGCGATGAACGCGTGTTTGAATCGCCCAATGACCTCATCATCGATCGAAAGAACGTCAGGCAGCACTTGAGCTTTGGCTTTGGTATTCATCGTTGCATGGGCAATCGACTTGCCGAGATGCAGCTTCGGGTGCTTTGGGAAGAACTGCTCCCACGCTTTTCGAAATTAGAGGTTTTGGCAGAGCCGGAACGCACGTTCTCCTCGTTCGTGAAGGGCTACACCCACATGGACGTCGAGCTCACCCGTCACTGAATGATGAAGGCTTGGGGTAAGAAAACGCTGCCATTGCCGGCAGCGTTTTTTTTCGCCACTTTGGCCATGACCATCGGACGCTTGGTCACGACCCATTCGTAAAATACTGTGCCTCTTAGAGCAGGTACTCAACGGCAGCCACTCAAACCCATACGCTCACCAAAGCCTGAGCCGAAGCCATAGCCCATCGGCGCTTCAGCGACCCGGCTGATAGCGAGCCGTGGCCCTCGCCTCAACATCCTCTCTGTAGAACGCAATATCCTTGAACGTTCGATCGACGTATCGCTGTGACTGATCAAAGAAATGCGGTGACCTTGGGTCACCCGACTGGCCGCCGGCCAGCATGGTGCGGGCCCTTAAGCGATCGCCAAATTCAACCACCGCCACAAAACTGTTGCCTGAGTATCCATATAACTTGTCTGTGCCTGCAAACCGCTTGGCGCCAAAAGACGCAAGGGCACCCCAGCGCCCGGAGGCCATCCCAACGGGCAAACTCGGGGCCTCGTCACTGTGCGGTTCAGTCATCTCCCCGGTCAAGCGCTGCAATCGATTCACATCGCCCCAGGGCAGATTCCAACTGCCAAAGCGTTTCGTTAGATCCGCAAGCGCAACAGTAAGCAACTCGATTTGCCTTCCCGAAGAGGCCGTGCTTGCAAAGGTATCAAGCGCGGATTTTTCATCGATCCAGTTCACGGTCACGCCGTCTTTGAGCACTTGAAGCCCATAGAAATGCGCGATGGTCATGGCGACGGACGATTCGCTGACCCGGTAATCCCAAGTCTCAAGCGTCTGGCGCACCGCACTCAACGACGACTCAGGCTTCCCTTGCTTAAGCGCGCGGACGAGCGGCGGAATCAACACTTCGAACGCAGGGAGTACTGGGTCGTAGGCCAGATCAAGCAGGCTCTCGAGCGACCACTTCTTGTTCTGAGAGAGCAACCTTACCGCGTGAACCCCCCTGAAATTTTCTGGGTCAGGCGCCATATACGTCGGGTATTGATTGGGATCTGGACTGAATGCGCCCGCGGAGGTGAAGGGGGTCGAGTTGCAGTTCTGCACCCAACCATTGGGTGGATTAATGACACGGACCAATTCGGAAATGTCATGGAGTCCCTGCCAATCGGTGCGCGGATCAGACCCGGATACGGTCTCTCTATAATTGAAACTCGGATTCCGCCTCGGCACAAAATTACCGTGGAAGTAGGCAATTGCCCCATCCGCGTCGGCATACACCGTGTTATTCGACGAATTACGCTTTATCTCAAGCATCTCAAGGAACCCCTTGAGATCGGCCTGCTTGGTCCTTTCAAAAGATTGAATCAACGCCGGCACCGGATCCCAATTCATTGCGGTCGCGATCCAATGCCCGTTTCGCTCTGCGGTAATTGGGCCATGGTGCGTGCGGTAGAGGGTGATCGTGACTTCTTTCAGCTCGCCTTGCTCTTTGACCCAAAAGGTTTCCTCAAGCGCCCGAACCGGCCGTTGCTCAAGACCGTAGCGATACCACAGTCGTCCGTCGGCTCGGGTAACCTCCTCAGCGAAATCATCCATAAAATCCAGACGGGTTGAAGTGTGCATCCACCCCGTCTTCTCATTGAACCCCTGGTATACGAAGAACTGACCCCACGTCACCGCGCCATAGGTGTTGAGGCCCTCCTCGCTGACCACGTGGATTTCCCCTCTGAAGTAAAAACTCGTATGCGGGTTGATTAGAAAAAGTGCGTGGCCCTGCTCTGTTTGCGCTGGTGCAATTGCAATGCCGTTGGAGCCTCTCGGCTCAGACCAAGGGGCGAAAGCATCGGTCAGGCTGACCATCTCCTGGGTCGGAGAGGCGCCGACATAAAAATTCTGGATACCGTCGAGATCAATTCGTTCGATGTCGCCACCAATCGAACCCTCACTGAAATACAGGGGCATCCAAGGTTCGAACCGAGTCAGTCCTCGAGGGTTCACCTCCGGATGTGTAATCAGAAAGTGATTCAGCCCATCGGCAAATGCCTCGCAGAGCGCTCGCAACTTAGGCGGCGCCTCTGCAAGCGCAGCCATGGCCTCGCTGCGAGTCATGAATAGCCTCGCACGAATATCACTGGCGAGCGCGCTCGGACCTTCGACTGAGGCGAGTTGACCCGTGGCCCAAAGATAGTTCTGCTCAATTCGCTTGAAGTCGTCCTCGGCCTGGGCGTACAGCATCCCAAACACGGCGTCCGCGTCCGTTTTCGCATAGATATGGGGTACCCCAAAATCGTCTCGAATAATCTCCACCTTGGCCGCTCGATCGGCCAAGCGCGTCACTTCGGCTTCATCGAAGTTAGCCCACGCCATCAAAGGCAAAAAAGCACCGACCACCATCACGTAACACGTCTTCAAGCACCGTCTGCAATTCATTTTCATGGCCATTCTGCGTGATTTGACTGTTTCATTATGCGGGATGAGAGCCTACCATGAGATGAACCTTTTGATGCTCAAGAACCCAGCAAAAGACGGTGCCCATCCGCACTGATTTCTCGGACCCTAAGGAGACCCAATATGTCGACTTTGAAACCCGCGATCGGACTTTTCGGTATCAACATGAACTACCTGGCGCAACCGCAACGCGCCAAGGTCGTAGCACAAGAAGCTGAATCATTGGGGTTCGAGTCACTCTGGACCGGAGAGCATGTGGTCTTGCCCGACCCGCGCGAGGCGCCCTCTCCAGCGGACCCGAGCACCCCCATGGCGCATCCCCCCGCGTTTTTGTCGTACCTCGCTGCTGTGACATCCTCGATCAAACTCGGGACTGGCATCACGCTGGTCGCGCAACGCAATCCTGTGGTTTTAGCGAAAGAAATCGCAACATTGGACCTACTGAGCGAGGGACGACTGCTGTTTGGGATTGGTGCCGGGTATTTGCATCAGGAATTCGCCGCGCTGGGCGTTGATTTTGACTCGAGAGGGCCAAAGACCGACGAGGCCATTGATGCGATGCGCAACCTTTGGAGCGAGGATCACCCCAGCTTTCATGGGCAGTTCATCAAGTTCGATGGTGTCAATGCGTATCCCAGACCCACAAGCCCGATGGGTCCCCCAATCATCGTGGGGGGTACCAGCCGTGCCGCGCTAAGACGCACCATTACCAAGGGCCAAGGCTGGTACGGCTTTGCACTTGACGTGGCCCAAACAGAGAAGGTGCTGGATGATCTCACCCACATGCGCGACAACCTTCCAAGGCCCGAGGCGCTTGGCCCTGACATTGAAATCAGCATCACCCCGCCCAAACCTCTGACCAAGATGATGATGGAGGACTATGCAGCGATCGGCGTGCATCGCTTGATCCCTATGCTGGGCTTTTACCCGCAGGAGACGGTGCTCGCTGACCTTGAAGCGCTTGCGATCCAGCTCGATTTGGAGGCGTAGCGGGTAGCCTTTGAGTGACTCGATCGCTCTGACATAGCCTCGATAGCGAGCCCAATTAAGCGAGAGATGCCAGCATCCTCTGAGCAATCGGACACTCCCTCTAGGCAGAGGCGCGATAGAAACCGAAGGATTGAGAGGGAGAGCCGACGTTCTTCGTTACCTACGCTTCAGGGTTGGGATATCTCTCTTCAAAAAGCAGACACGAACAAGCATCAAGCATACGACCCCGGCCCACCACAACGAGAAGATCAAATGGCTCATAAAGTGGGCACCTTTTAGAATTTGCACACTGCCCAAGGCGAACATGGCGAGAATGCAAAGGATCAATACGCCCAGCCCGAGTCCCTGTGGGGGTCTGAGAAAACAGAGCGCTAACCACCAACTGAAGCTACTCATATGGCCTGAGGGATTGCAGCGACCCGACCCAATGGCCTGCCATGAGAAATCCAGAAACGGCCTTTGAGCGAGCTCACCACCAAATGCCACAAGATCTCGGGGACAAGCGCTGGCTGATCCCTCTCTCACAAGCCATGTCAAAACAGGAATCGTTAGCAACCCGACCACCAAGTAGTCGCGAGTCGGTGCTCGCACTGCAACACCGTTCAAAGGGTTTCGACCGCTTAAAGCAAACCCAATCACACCGAGCGCAGCGCAGATGGAAACCCACTTAGGCCAGCGATACCAGCTATCGACCAGAGCGGCATGGTGGTCAAGCCAAAGCCTTGAATACATCCTATGAGATATCACTTCATCCAACGGGGTAAACGCCACCCAAAAAAGCGCGAGAATGCCCAGCCCACACCAGATAAAGACCCAGCGCCGCCAGGATTGATCATCCCAAGTTGTCATGGTTTGACGGCGATCAAAGGCGGCACATCGATGTAGGCGTCAGATTCAACTTCGAAAAGCGAAAGTAATGCATTGGGTAGCTCGTCATGGGAATGGGGCTTCTCCGCTAAAACGCGCGATCCGTCCACATCAAGATCTGTTTGGCCCGCACCCCAAACCAAGAATGGCACACGAATTTGCGCCTCGGGTGCGAACGCATAGGGCATCCCGTGGAGATAAAGCCCCGACTCACCAAGGGACTCACCATGATCCCCCACGAACATCATGGTGACTTCATACCTGCCCTGAAAACGCTCGAGCAATCCCACCACTTGGTCCAAAAAATGGTCGGTATACAAAATGGTGTTGTCGTAAGCGTTGATGATTTCCTCATCCGTGCAATTTGATAAATCATGATCCCGACACACGGGCGTGAATTGCTCGAACCGTTTGGGGTAACGCTTATAATAGGCAGGACCGTGACTGCCCATCTGATGAAGGACAATCAGGCGATCGACCGGGTTTCCACTCAAGATGGCCTCCAACCCATGCAACATCCCAATATCTCGACACTCCAATTCGCAATCTTCCTCCTCGCCTGACCACTCGGGTCGACCTTCATAGGTCACTCGGTCAGCCACGTGTTTCGATCCAGAATTGTTATCCCGCCAGAGCACTTCGACACCCGCTTTACGCAAGGTATCCAACACATTCTCCTGATAGCGCGCGGTTTCGACGTCGAAATCTTCCCGCGTCAGGTAAGAGAACATACAAGGCAGCGACACCGCCGTGGAGGTTCCACACGCGATCATCTCTTGGTAAGAGACGAGGTTAAGCCTTGCACCCAGCCTTGGATTCGTCGCTCGGTGATAACCATTCAATGAAAAATGATCCGCCCGCGCGGTTTCCCCCACCACCAGGATGACAAGATCTGCACCATGCGACACCAATGGCGTCGCCGCAGACGTGCTTATTTCTTGAAAGGAGGCTTCTG
>JALRJG010000419.1 GCA_023261215.1 Pseudomonadales bacterium
ATAGACCTTGATGAAGTCTTCGCCGATCGTAGGGCTGTTGTAGTTGCCGTAGCAGGTCGCGTAGAGCGCGACTTTACCGGTGGTATCCCCCACTGGCTTAGGCTCGATGCTTTTAATCATGGGCTTAACGCGCTTGCGCAGCGTCTTGCTGTGGAACTCGGGTACGGGCGCTTCTTTATGAACGCCAAAGCCCTTCTCGAATACTTTACGGAAGGTCTCGTTTTTGTTCAAAGCGTTGACGGTGACATCGACCAAGGGAATCGAGGTCATGCCGAATACGGTATCGGTGCTGGTCAATACTTTGTCGCGAAGGCGAGCGCCTTCGTTCTTGAATTTTTGCGCCTTGGCGCGAAGCATCAAGTGCGGGAAATCGATGTTCCACTCATGAGGCGGTACATAAGGGCACTTGGTCATGTAGCACAGGTCGCACATGTAACACTGGTCAACGACCTTGATGTAATCTTCTTTGGCAACGCCGTCGACTTCCATGGTGTCGGATTCGTCGACTAAATCGAAAAGCGTAGGGAATGAGTCGCATAGGCTTACGCAGCGGCGGCATTCTCGAGAGATTCTTTATCCCAAAATTCCTCGGCTTTCCATTCAACTGGATGACGTGTTGGTGCTTCTAAGCTGCCTTCTCTCACAATGCCTCCCCTCTAATATGCCTGCGATAGTGTGTGTGGCTAGGTCTTGCAAACAAAAGGCCCCACCGAAATGAGGCCCCTGTTGTGGCTGAGGCTCAAAGACGCGCCCCAGCCAATATCGGATTAGCCGTCGAGCTGATCCAATG
>JALRJG010000420.1 GCA_023261215.1 Pseudomonadales bacterium
GCATTCTACTAGAGCTGCAGTAGAGGAAGGTGTTGTAGCTGGAGGCGGCGTTGCTTTAGTACGCGCCATGGCTTCCCTAGATAAACTTCAAGGCGACAACGACGATCAAAACGTCGGGATCAATATTGCTAGAAAAGCTTTCCAAGCACCTTTGAGACAAATAGTGACCAATGCTGGAGAAGAAGCATCTGTTATCATTTCTAAGGTAATGGAAGGCAAGGGCGCTTTTGGTTTTAATGCTGCAAATGGTGAATATGGCGATATGATTGAAATGGGAATTCTTGATCCTGCAAAGGTAACCAGGACTGCATTGCAGGCTGCTGGTTCTGTAGCTGGAATGATGATTACCACAGAAGCTATGGTTACAGAAATTCCAAAAGATAACGCACCTGCAATGCCTGATATGGGCGGCATGGGCGGTATGCCAGGAATGATGTAATTAATAATAATGCATAAAAAAACGGGGATTATTCCCCGTTTTTTTTTGCCAATTGTATAATTGTTAGATATGGAGGTTTCATTATGGAAGCATATTTAGGCGCAGTTCTTATGAGAGCCTTTCACATTCTTTTTGGAATATTGTGGATTGGTTTATTGTATTATTTTAATTTTGTGCAGACTGAGTATTTCAAGGAGTCATCTCCAGAAGCAAAGTCTGATGTTGTAAAAAAACTTGTACCCAATGCTCTTTGGTATTTCAGGTATGCAGCTTTATTCACTTTTCTGACAGGTTTGTATTTACTTTACTGGCTTGGAATTGCCA
>JALRJG010000421.1 GCA_023261215.1 Pseudomonadales bacterium
AAATAATCATTGAGCTTCCAGAGCCTTTGTACGCATTAGTCTGCACCTCTGTTAACCTGAGCAAGGTATCACTGATGTCTGAGTGAGTGTATGGATTATCTTTAAGAGCCAGAGTCTCCTCATAACTTACATCGGAGCTCCCCTCGGGTGCCCATAAAAATACTGGAACATGAGTTTGTGCTTCCGGGGCTATTGCTTTTGGTAATCCATGGAGGAACACTCCAGCTTCCCCAAGGGATTCCCCATGATCAGAAACGTAAAGTAAGGTCACCTCATACGATGCGGTGAGTGTTTTTAACTCTTTAATTAATTCGCCTAAAAAATAATCCGTATAAAGAATTGAATTATCATATGCGTTAATAATTTCCTGTTGTGAGCATTTGCTAAAATCTTCAGACTGACACGCAGGTTGAAATTTTTCAAAACTTTTAGGGTACCTCTTATAATAGGCAGGACCGTGACTTCCCATCTGATGCAATATAATCAGGTTATCCAGTTTAGGATTAATGACTTTCTTGATTTGTGGGATCATACCCACATCCCGACACTCAACGTCACAAATTGGATTGTTATCGGGGGTTTTAAAATTTTGATAATCCACACGGTCCGCCACATGTTTACTGTCTGAATTATTATCAAACCAGTGAATATTTACATCTTCAACCGGCATGATATCAAGGACATTGGCCTCATATTGCGAGGATGTGACCTTAAATTCTTTACTATTCTTTAGCGAAAACATGCAAGGAACAGA
>JALRJG010000422.1 GCA_023261215.1 Pseudomonadales bacterium
GTTAATAGAATATTATGATAATCATAATATTTTTATATTGCCCTCATTAACCGAAGGCCATCCAATGGTTTTATTAGAATCCCTTGCTCGTTTACGACCAGTGATAATTTTTAAAGACATAGAGCATGTAATTGAAGATAAAAAAGGCATATTTGTTGCTGAAAGAAATAGTGAAAGTTTATTGGAAAAAATAGAATTTATAAAAAAAAATTATTCATCCATACAAGAGGAAATGAAAAAAAATTATCTTCCAACTAAACAGGATTTTTTAAGAGATTTGAGTTCAATTATTTCAAAAATTAATTAAGTTTGGAGAGGTGGCCGAGTGGTTGAAGGCGCACGCTTGGAAAGCGTGTATACGGGAAACCGTATCGAGGGTTCGAATCCCTCTCTCTCCGCCATTTTTTATTAACAACACAATTATAACGAGTTAATTTTTTTTCCTCGAATCAGATATTTTGTATTCAAGGTGGTGGAGGGAGACTGAAGCCACCTTTCTTATTTAAGACGCTTTATTGATAATACTTTAAGATGAGCTGTTTTTTCTATTAGTTTAATAGTTTTTTTTATATCCATAATTACAGTTTTTTTTCTAGGTCCGTAAGCATGAATAAGGTTGTTTTTTGAAAGCGCCAAAGCCACGTGGCCTTTCCAATAAATTATATCGTTTTTATTAATTTTTTTTAAATTAATATTTTTTTTAAAAAATTTTATTTGCTGACCAGAATCTCGAGGACAGTATTTATT
>JALRJG010000423.1 GCA_023261215.1 Pseudomonadales bacterium
ATTTAAGCTTCTCGAGACTTTAGGCGAAGTCATCATTGAAACAATTAGAAAACAATACAGCTTTAAGTCTATCAAAATTAAAATTGCTAAAAATAAAATTATTAAATCAACTGAATTTGTTGGGGTAATCATAGAACGCTGATTAACCCCGAGGGTGATGTTCTTGATGTAACTTTTTCAAACGCTCTCTTGCAACATGAGTATATATTTGTGTGGTTGATATATCGCTATGGCCCAATAACATTTGAACAACTCTTAAATCAGCTCCATGATTAATTAAATGTGTGGCAAATGCATGTCTTAAAACATGAGGAGATAAATGTTTTTGGATTCCTGCAATTAAAGCGTATTTTTTAATGAGATGCCAGAAAGTTTGTCGCGTCATTGCCCCAGCACGATTAGTGACAAATAAGAATTTTGAGGTTTGTTTGTTGAGAATTATCTCTCTCGCTTCAATGATATATTTTTTTATCCACTCAACAGCATCTTCACCCATCGGTACCAAACGAGTTTTACTTCCTTTTCCAGTGACACGAAGAACACCGTCTTGCAAAATAACTTCGGTTAATTGTAGCCCAACTAATTCTGAAACACGCAAGCCACAGGCATATAACAACTCAAGCATGGCTTTGTCCCTAAGGCCAATAGGGTCAGATAGATTAGGGGCATCAATCAATTCTTCTACCTCCTCTTCAGTAAGACTTTTAGGTAGGCTTTTAGGTATCTTAGGTGTTTGTATATTT
>JALRJG010000424.1 GCA_023261215.1 Pseudomonadales bacterium
CACATGATTAATCGGCTATCTCACTAAATTGCTGATTATGGAGCTGCGCATAAGCACCATTCATCGCTAACAACTCACGATGCGAGCCTTTTTCAATAATCTCACCGTGATCCACAACTGCAATAATATCGGCATTTTCAATGGTTGATAATCGATGGGCAATGGCAATGGTCGTACGGTTTTCCATTAAACCATCCAGAGCTGTCTGAATTGCTCGCTCTGATTCTGTATCCAATGCTGACGTTGCTTCATCCAAAATCAAAATCGGTGCATTTTTCAAAATAGCTCGCGCTATCGCAATACGTTGACGCTGACCACCAGATAACAGCACACCATTTTCGCCAACCATAGTGTCTAAGCCATGATCAAGCTCTTGAATGAAGTCCCACGCATTTGCCGCTTTCGCGGCTTCAATAACCTCTTCTACACTGGTATCACGCAAATAGCCGTAGGCAATATTATCGCGGATCGTGCCATTAAAAAGCACAACTTGCTGGTTTACCAAAGCGATATTAGAACGCAGTTCAGTCAACTTATAATCATTGATACGAACACCATCGATACTCAAGGAGCCATCATCAATGTCGTAAAAGCGAGGAATTAAATTCGCTATCGTGGATTTACCGCTTCCAGAACGCCCCACTAAGGCTAAGGTTTTTCCTGCTGGCAAAGACAAATTAATATTTTTTAAGGTCTGTTTTTCAGCACCAGCGTATTTAAAGGACATATTGTCCCACTCA
>JALRJG010000425.1 GCA_023261215.1 Pseudomonadales bacterium
TGAATTTCTCGACGTAGTCGGCATTCACGCGGGCGGCACGCTCGAGCAAGCGGCTGTGGAGGTAGAACACGTCGCCAGGGTAAGCTTCGCGGCCTGGTGGACGACGCAACAGAAGTGACACTTGGCGGTACGCAACGGCTTGCTTTGACAGGTCGTCGTAAACGATCAAGGCGTCCTCGCCACGATCGCGGAAGTACTCGCCCATGGTGCAACCAGAGTAGGCTGAGACATATTGCATCGCAGCAGACTCAGATGCTGAAGCAGCCACAACAATGGTGTACGCCATTGCGCCGGCTTGCTCAAGGGCACGCACCACGTTTTTGATTGATGACGCTTTCTGACCGATAGCGACATAGATACAGGTCATGTTCTGACCTTTTTGGTTGATGATGGCGTCCAACGCCACAGCCGTTTTACCGGTCTGGCGGTCACCAATGATCAACTCACGCTGGCCACGACCGATTGGCACCATCGAGTCAACGGACTTCAGGCCCGTTTGCATGGGCTGGTCAACTGATTGACGCGCGATCACACCAGGTGCAACCTTTTCGATAACGTCAGTCATTTTGGCGTTGATAGGACCCTTGCCGTCGATCGGCTGACCCAACGCGTTGACAACGCGACCACGCAATTCGGGGCCAACGGGCACTTCCAAAATGCGACCGGTACATTTCACCGTATCGCCCTCAGAGATGTGCTCGTACTCACCCAAAATCACGGCGCCGACAGAAT
>JALRJG010000426.1 GCA_023261215.1 Pseudomonadales bacterium
ATATTTTAATTGATCCAAGGTCATCCCTTTTTTTTCAGCAATATTTACAAGTTTTGCAGATTTTTTATGTGCCTCTCTAAAACTTAATCCTTTTTTAACTAAGTAGTCAGCAAAGTCTGTAGCAGTTGTGTATCCATCATTTGCAAATTTTCTCATAACTTTTTTATTAGGAGTAATAGAGTCGATAAGTTCTTTAGCGATTCTAAGATTTAATTTTACAGTATGGTATGTTTCAAATACGGGTTTTTTATCTTCTTGCATATCTTTAAAATATGAAAGGGGAAGTCCTTTCATTGTAACTAATAAAGATTGTAAATTTGAATAAACAGAACCAGTTTTGCCTCTTAGCAATTCAGCACCATCAGGATTTTTTTTCTGAGGCATGATCGAAGAGCCTGTTAGCATTTTATCTTTGATACTTATCATTTTAACAATGTCAGAGTTCCATAAAACAATCTCTTCAGCTAATCTTGATAAATGCATTGAGCACAAACTGGATACAAATAAAAATTCTAATGCATAATCTCTATCTGACACTCCATCTATTGAGTTATCAGTTGGTTTATCGAAACCTAAATTACTGGACGTGTAATTTCTATCTAAATTAAAACTTGTCCCTGCAAGAGCAGCTGATCCTAAAGGATTTTCAGATGTGTTTTTAATTACATTTAAGTATTTTTTATAATCTCTTTTAAACATCTCAACGTAAGCGAGAAGATAGTGAGAAAA
>JALRJG010000427.1 GCA_023261215.1 Pseudomonadales bacterium
GATCATTGAAATCAGCAGAAACATAATTATCCATATTCATGATCGAAATGGAGAATGATGCTGAGCCTCTAATCTGTGCCTGAGTAATTTCAAATTCAAAGTTATTGACTGTGTAGTGATCATCATAACTGTATGATGATCCCGATGTTGGATTCGTAACAAAATCAAGAGCAAGAGTACTTCCCTCTCTCATAGATTGGGCTCCTGCCCCAATAGCACCCCCACTCGCACTGGACGGGTTGACAGTAGTTTGGGTCACATTTCCAATAGCAGCATCCGAATTAAATGCTGAGAAAAGAATACCTTTTCCTGTCCCAGATACATCAGAGAGCGATTTATAATCCTCACTGCTATTTGTTAACCCCCCAATATTAACAGGTGCTTTTGATGCCCCATCATCCAAAGTCCCAACTAAATTGTATATGTAATTACCTGAACTAGGATCTAAGGTCATAGTAAATACAGTTGATCCAGCTGCTGTTGCTGTAATAACCTCAGTTCCGAATCCGCTAAGACTGACAACATTCCCGTTACTGGTCATGTTTGTTGGGTCGCCATCAACAGAATAATCTGAACCGAAATAACTCACAGAAGAAATAACCGTTGAATTGTTTGTAGCAGCTCCATCTGCCCCAAAGCTAGTTATATTTAATGAACCACTCAAGCTTGATCCAGCAACGTTTGCAACCAAAAGACTATCGGGCACAAAAGCATCTGGTGTTG
>JALRJG010000428.1 GCA_023261215.1 Pseudomonadales bacterium
ATCCTGCCCGACGGCACGCGGCAGCGTGCAACATTGTTCAGCGCTTTCCTGTCACATTACGTGATCCGCGACCGCTATGCCCGCCCGGGCAAGGGGAACGAGAAGGGCAATGTGGAGGGGCTGGTAGGCTATTGCCGGCGCAACTTCATGGTGCCGATCCCGAAGTTCCCGACCTGGGAGGCCTTCAACCTGTGGCTGGAGGAGCAATGCCGCAAGCGCCAGCAGGACAAGGTGCGCGGGCAGAGCGAGACGATCGGTGAGCGGCTGCAGCGCGATCTCGCGGCCATGCAGCCTCTGCCCGCTACACCCTTCGAGGCCTGCGATCAGAAAGGCGGGCGGGTCTCCTCGCAATCCCTGGTGCGCTACAGGACCAACGATTATTCGGTTCCGGTGGCCTGGGGCCATCAGGAGGTCTGGATCAGGGCCTATGTCGATGAGGTGGTGATCGGCTGCCGCAGCGAAGTCATCGCCCGTCATCCTCGTTGCTATGCCCGCGAGGAGGTTGTCTTCGACCCGCTCCATTATCTCCCGCTGATCGAGCAGAAGATCAACGCATTCGACCAGGCTGCGCCTTTGCAGGGCTGGGACCTGCCCGAAGCGTTCACGACACTGCAGCGGTTGATGGAAGGGCGCATGCACAAACATGGCAGGCGCGAATATGTGCAGGTACTGCGCCTGCTGGAAACGTTCACCCTCGCCGATCTCCAGGCGGCGGTCGAACAG
>JALRJG010000042.1 GCA_023261215.1 Pseudomonadales bacterium
AATGCGGCGGTAAATCCTTTGATGCCCATATGAGATTCAAACAACCCGCAGGGAATCCTGGGTGCCGTGACCTCTAACCGCACCGATCCCACTTGCAGCTGATCGCCGATCATCCAAGGCCGATCGTCGCCGCCAGACAAGGTAATGTTTTCGCCAAACTCACCAGGTTCGAACGGTCGCCGATATTGTCTCTCCCAGTATCGGTAGTCAGATTCCACATAAACATACACCGCTTGATCGGGGCCGCCGTGATGCCGAGTGTCACACACAGCATCCCCTGCCACACCAAGCGACCGAATCTCCAACGGGCCCTCCACAGGCCGCTTTCGGATACCCGAAGCGACTTGCCGACGGCCCACATTCAACGTTTCTCTCTGCCCCACCTGCAGCGAGGCGACGATCCAGGGCGCACTCATCAGAATGACCTGTTCTTTTTTTGATCGATGCTTAACCTAAAACCCTTATTCACTGTGCCCCTCACCCTGATCCAAGTAGAAAAGATTTTGATCCTGATCTGCAACAAGCGCGAGTCGGCCCCCCCAGGGTTGACGAGTCGGCGGCATGTCAAACGTCGCCCCTCTGGCTGAAAGTGTCTTGTAAGCAACATCGAGATCCGCGACCACCAAACCCACGCCCGTGTGCCTGCCATACAACGCGTCATCATCCGTCTCCGCTAACGCAATCGAAATCTTCGCCGCCCGGAGCCGGGCGTAGCCGAATTGTGGCTCAGAATCGATGAGTTCCATGCCAAACACTCGGGTATAGAAATCGATGGCGCTAGAGAGGTTGGACACAAAAATATTGAGATAACCGACCTGCATCTGCGTTCTCTTTGCTGGTTCCCGATGCCCAGTGTCGCATTAAACCCCTACGCTCAGTAAACCCGCGTACCCTCTGACCAAGTATCCTTCACCAAACGATCAACAAACGCCTGCAAGCGAGCCACGAACACCAACCGACCGCAGGCACCCAACTGCGCTCACCCTTAACGTGCCCGCCAGCGAGCGTCCGACTTCTCCATAGCTCAAGAGATCCTTAGGGCCAGAGAAGCTCATCATTCAACCCCTCTCCAAACGCGCCAGCCAAACGCCAATCGGCTGCGGCTCGAACGGGAAGCTGTCGACCCAGGACACGGTTGTGGAGATAAGGTCAGGACTTTAGAGCTTTTGGGCTTTTGGGCTTTTGGGCTTTTGGGCTTTTGGGCTTTTGGGCTTTTGGCGCCCACGATGACGCATGGCGTCTATTCATGAGAATTAAGAATATATTAGTGTCCATCGTTTCTTTTTAATAAAGCGTTGGCCGTTGCTACAGTCGCACCCCTCATTAACGAGCAGGAATTTTCGTCATGACGCCAACCAACGCAGCTCAGGCTTTGAAAGCAGAACCTCGCTCTGCCTATCTCGATCAAATCGCCGATATGGAAACCACGATCGGGAAAAACGCAGACACTTGGAAAGGCATCAGCGCGGAATATGCCGTGCGCATGCAGCTTCAGAATCGTTTCACGACTGGGCTCGATATCGCTCGATACACCGCTGACGTCATGCGTCGCGATATGGCTGATTACGACCTAGATCCCGCTCGCTATACGCAATCACTGGGCTGCTGGCATGGCTTCACGGCTCAGCAACTCGCCATGTCCGTGAAGAAGCACCGCGGCACCATGGACAAGAGCTACATCTATCTCAGTGGGTGGATGGTCGCAGCACTGCGGTCGAAGTTTGGTCCACTGCCTGATCAGAGCATGCACGAAAAGACCACGGTCCCTGATCTGATCCAAGAGATATACACCTTCCTCAAACAGGCTGATGCACGCGAGCTCCGCCACATCTTCATCGAGCTAGACGAAGCAAGACAAGCTGGCAAGCCCACCGACGAAATTCTCGAACGCATTGATCAATTCGAAACGCATGTCGTGCCGATCATTGCCGATATCGATGCGGGTTTTGGCAACGAAGAAGCCACCTATCTCCTAGCCAAAAAGATGATTGAGGCGGGTGCCTGCGCCATCCAGATCGAAAATCAGGTATCTGACGCCAAGCAATGCGGACACCAAGATGGGAAAGTGACCGTCCCCCATGAGGACTTCCTCGCCAAGATCAACGCCGTACGCTATGCATTCTTGGAACTCGGTATTCCAAACGGCATTATCGTCGCGCGCACGGATTCCTTGGGCGCAAGCCTCACCCAAAAGATCCCTGTTTCCAAGGAGCCCGGTGATCTCGCGAGCCAGTACAACGCCTTTTTGGAAGCCGCTCCGGTTAATGATCTCTCAGAACTTGCTGAGAATGACATCATCATTCATCAACAAGGCAAATTGGTGAAGCCGTTACGATTGGACAATGGTCTTTACGCATTCCGCAATGACACAGGCTTTGATCGTGTGGTGCTCGATTGCGTCACTAGCTTGAAGCACGGCGCTGATCTTCTTTGGATCGAAACAGAGAAACCCAACGTCGCGCAGATCGCCGGCATGGTCAATGAGATCCGCAAGCACGTCCCCGACGCCAAGCTGGTTTACAACAATTCACCTTCTTTCAACTGGACACTCGCGTTCCGTCAGCAAGTTTTCGCTGAATGGCAGGCAGAAGGCAAAGATGTCAGCGCCTACCCCGACCCCGCGACGTCACCCAAGGGTTTAATGGAGCAGGCCATTGATGCCACCCCACTCGCTGAAGAAGCCGATCGACTGGTTCAGCAATTCCAGCGTGATGCATCGCGCGAGGCCGGCATCTTCCACCACTTAATCACCTTGCCGACTTATCACGAAACCGCACTGGGCACCGATGTGTTGTCTCAGGGCTACTTCGGAGACCTTGGCATGCTTGCTTACGTACGAGACGTGCAGCGGCAAGAGATCCGACGCGACATGGCGTCCGTGAAACACCAGGACCTCGCTGGCTCAAACATCGGCGACGATCACAAAGAGTACTTCTCTGGCGAGAATGCACTCTTGGCTGGTGGCAAAGAGAACACGATGAACCAGTTCTAGTTTCAGCGTGCCCGTCCAAATTGGGCGGCGCTCTGAGGTGCAGCACCTCTTGATCGACTTTGTCAGTCGTCACCTTAAACGCCTCCCTCGGAGGCGTTTTTTTTAGCTATAGTCAACCGGAAGCGATTCGGTAACGACTATGGACTTTGACGTCATCATTGTGGGTGCAGGCAGCACTGGCTCAGTGCTCGCCAATCGGTTGAGCGAGCGCGCGGACCGACGGGTACTCCTGATTGAGGCGGGCCCAGATTACGAGACCGCAAACACACTTCCCTTTGAGCTCCTTAATTCTCATCGAAACGCGCTAAAGGATCACGATTGGGGGCTCACTTACTCACCAACAGAATCCCAATCCATTGCCTTTCCGAGAGGCCGAGTGGTCGGCGGCTCAAGCGCCGTGAATACCACCATTGCACTGCGCGGTGTACCAGAGGATTACGACACTTGGGCCGAGACCGCGGGTCCTTCTTGGGCCTGGGATCATATCCTTCCTTATTTCAACCGTTTGGAGCGTGATCTCGACTTCGGCGACCAGCCGTATCATGGCGACGCAGGGCCCATCACCATTGCCAGGTACGATGATCGTGGCCTGTTGCACCATCATCAGGCTTTTTTGAGCGATGCAACCGCGCTGGGTTACCCCTTATGCCCAGACGCCAATCATCCAATGGAGTGGGGCGCATCCCCTCAACCGATGAATAAAATTGGTCGTCTGCGTGTGAGCTGTGCGATTGGTTACCTTGCACCTGCCAGATTCCGCCCCAATTTAACGTTATGGCCGAATACGCTGGTCCATCGACTGCTATTTCATGGCCGTCGCTGCGAAGGCGTTGAGATTGAGTCGCCCGATGGGCCAAGAACCATCCGTGGCAAGCTCGTGATCTGCTCTGCTGGAGCGCTGCTCTCACCCACCTTGCTCATGCGTTCTGGGATCGGCCCGCGCGCGCAGTTAGAACACTTCGGGCTACCGGTTATCTCTGACGAACCGGGCGTTGGCGCCAATCTCAGTGATCATCCCGCCCTTTCAGTTGTTTGCCAGCTCAAGGAGGGGATTCATCTTGATCACGACCAACCATTGATTCAAACCATCTTGCGCTACACTACCGAGGGCGCTGCCGAACGCAACAATATGCAAATCGAACTCCTGAGCCATGTCGGGCGCGCAGACGGCCCTGCAAGAATTGGTTTAGCCGCGTGCCTTGAGTATCAACAGGGTCGAGGTGAGCTGCGGTTGACTGGCGCCAAGTCGACCGATCTGCCCGCAATCCATCAACATTTTTGTGAGGATGCTAAAGACCGTTCGGCGCTGGCTCAAGGCTTTCTGGATGCTCTTGACTTCGCTAGAGCCCCCTTACTCGGCGACATGATTGACCGTGTGATCTTCCCAGACCCGGCGAGAGGTCACGACAAAGAAACGATCGAACAATTGGTGATGCGGTTCAGCGGCAGTGGTTACCATCCCTGTGGCACAGCCAAAATGGGTCCCGCTTCGGACCCCTCGAGCGTGGTCAACGAGCACGGTCAACTGCACCGTATGGAGCAGGTTATGGTCGCTGATGCCTCGATCATGCCCGCCGTTCCTCGTGCCAATACCAATCTCACCTGCATCATGATAGGTGAGAAATTGGCGCAAGATATCCAGGATCACCCTTCTCAATTTGGTTTGACGTGAGGCGCTTATGCATCCCGATTTAGTCTTTCGGTCGGCTGCGGTCTTTGACGGCACCGGTGCCGATCCGCAGGTCATGGACATCGGCGTAACAGAGGATCGGATCTCGCATCTTGGCGCAGTGCCAGCCGGAAAGCATGAAATGAATGCTGAGGGGCTCGCGTTGGCGCCTGGATTCATCGATACCCACGGGCATGATGATGGCGCCTATCTGCGCCACCCGGATATGACGTTCAAACTCTCGCAAGGCGTGACCACCGTGGTCAACGGTAATTGCGGCTTCAGCGCCATACCTGCGGCAGCGAATACCGATTGGCGACGAGCCAACGGCGGGATTCTTGCAGGCCTACAGGGAGACTTCACAGATCTCGAGGGTTACTTCAACGCCGTGCTCGCTAAAGCGCCCGCGATCAACAACATGATGCTCGTTGGCCATAACACGGTTCGATCACTCGTGATGGGTGAGGCCCAGAGCGCACCCACGGCCTCGCAGCTCGCTGAGATGCGCGCTCACGTGCGAAGAGCGATGGAGCAAGGTGCCTGCGGATTTTCCAGCGGTTTGATCTACAAACCAGGCCGCTACAGTGACACCGAAGAAGTAGCCGCCTTAGCGGAAGAGGCAAAAGTCACTCAGGGACTCTACACAACCCACATGAGGAATGAAGGCGATCGATTGCTGGAGGCCGTGGATGAGGCTTTGCGCATCGGCGCGACCGCGGGCGTTCACACCCATATTTCCCATCATAAAGCCGCGGGCGAACCGAATTGGGGCAAGGTCACTGAGTCGTTGCAACGCATCGAAGCCGCGCTTGCGGAGGGCCAACAAGTTTCGCTTGATGTCTATCCATATACCGCGGGCAGTGGACGGATGATTGAGTATTTCAATTTGCAAAACATCAACCAGGACCTTGCTCGGGTTATTCGCCTCGCAAGCTGCCCCGCGTTTCGAGCTTACGAAGGACGAATGCTCGTGGATATCGCGGCAGAAGAGGGCAGAGACTTAGCTGAACTGGTACACAGCATTCTCACGGCGCCTCGGGGCGATCAAACCCTCTGCATTCAGTTCCTCATTGATGAAAAGGACATTCAAACGAATCTCCGTTGGCGGGACATGATGGTCGGCTCGGACGGCATCCCCAACCTCAAGGGCAAGCCTCATCCGCGACTCTATGGGACCTTTCCCAGGATCTTGTCTCGGTATGTGCGAGAGCAAGGGATTCTAAGCCTCCAAGAGGCCATTCGACGGATGACTTCACTGTCTGCAACGACCTTCGGTTTGATCGATCGGGGACAAATCAGGGAAGGGCACTTTGCTGACCTGGTTCTCTTTGACCCCAAGGATATTCGAGACGAGGCGACCTACGATGAACCACAAAAGCTGGCGTCCGGCATTCATACCGTGGTTGTTAACGGGTCCATCGCGTTCCAACTCGGCGAGCACAGGCATGCGGGCTCAGGACAGATGCTGCGTTATCGGCGCGATGCCTTCCCCAAGTGAACCTTGACCTCTTGAAACAGGGTTCGAAACGAACGGGTCGTCCTCAACCTCAGCCGTGCACCTGGCATTAGCCAGCACTGCTGCGTGCAACGGTTTTAATTCGGTTGCGCCAACCAAAAGTCAGGCTGCTCGGATCAATCGACCCGAGCAGCTCTTGGACCACTTAAGTGACATGAGGTTAAGACGCTGACGTTGGAACGTCTTTGAACGGAATCCCCTTATCGACCCGCACATCTTGGGGCAAGCCTAGGACACGCTCGGCAATGATGTTGGCCATGATTTCGTCGGTGCCACCGGCGATACGAAGGCCCGGAGACCCCATATAAGCCGCTTGAAATAGCCCTGCCTTTTCAGACAATTCACTGTCCCAAATGACACCGTGTTGATCTAGGAGATCCAAAGCAAAGCTCGCCATATCTTGCTGCTTGGGCGCACCCACCAATTTCCCAATGGAATTCTCTGGGCCCGGGATTTCCCCTTTAGACAGAGCCGTCATCGACCGGTAACCGGTAAATTTGAGGCCAGATTCTTGAACATACCAATCAGCAAGCTTGCGTCGTACCGAGGGATCTTCAATGGCCGGCCGGCCAGCGAGATTCACTCGCTTCGCTAAGTCAAACACCGAATCAAAGTTACAACCGCCACCGCCGCCGCCAATCGACGCCCGCTCATTCATCAATGTGGTCAGTGCCACCTGCCAACCTTGGCCGACCGCGCCTAAGCGCTGGGCATCGGGGATTCGTACATCTGTGAAATACACCTCATTGAAATTCGCGCCACCCGAGATTTGCTTGATGGGTTTGATCTCAATGCCTGGAGATTTCATATCTAAGAAAAAATAGGTCAGACCTTGGTGCTTGGGCACATCAGGGTCGGTTCGAAGCACCAACACCCCATAATCGGAATAGTGCGCTCCCGACGTCCAAATTTTTTGACCATTAACGATCCAATCGTCCCCGTCTTTCACCGCTCGGGTACGCAACGCTGCGAGGTCGCTGCCGCCAGCAGGTTCGCTGAAGAGCTGACACCAGACTTCTTCACCGCTCGCCAGGGGCGGCATAAATCGCTGATTCTGCGCTTCTGTTGCCCACGTCATCATGGTGGGAGCGCACATACCCTGGCCAATGGCAAAAATGCCATCCGGTGTTTCAAACTTCGACTCTTCTTGATTAAAGATGACTTGCTCGATCGCGCTTGCCCCTCGGCCGCCATGCTCTTTAGGCCAACGAAGACAAGCCCATCCCGCATCGTACTTACGCTTTTGCCACAGCTTCGCGCGACCGATGTAATCGAGCCCGCTCAACTCAGCCTCCGTGGGCACGTTGCTTGCGAGCCAAGCTTGTACTTCAGAACGAAATTCGGCTTCTTGTTGCGTGTCATTAAAATCCATTGTCCATGACCTCCTTATGCTGCGTGCGCGCTTTCTACCGCGCTGATCAATTTCTCTTGCCAAACCGCCTCTGACCCGATGGTCACGGCCAATAACTTTGAGCGCCGATAAGGGAACTGGCAATCAAACTCCCAGGTAAAGCCCATACCACCATGGGTTTGAATGTTTTCCTTAGACGCATAATAGTAAGCCTGTGTCGCAGCCACCCGCGCGGTTGCTGCGGCCAGTGGCAATTCGGCTGCGTTAGTCGACAAGGCCCAGGCGCCGTAATAGCAATTGGAGCGCGCCAACGTATTCTTCACATACGCGTGGGCGAGCTTGTGCTTGATGGCTTGATAGCTGGCGATGGATCGTCCAAACGCGAATCGACCCAGCGCGTATTCCTTGGCCATATTCAGTGCCGTCTCTGCGCCGCCCACTTGCTCCCAAGCGAAAAGCACGGCTGCACGATCATAGACTCGTTGCAATAGCGACCAGCCATCACCGGGTTGCCCCAGTACCTCAGCCGCTGCGCCGTCGAAATCGACCCTCGCATGTGACCGCGACGGATCAATGGTCTGCACGGAACTTCGGCTGACGCCAGCTTGGTTTAGGTCCACCAACACCGCCGTTGGGCCCTCATCCGCTGCAGCGAGCACAATCGCCAGGTGGGCAATGTCGCCATCGGCTACCGGAATTTTAGACCCCGTGAGACTGCCACCCCTGAAGCGCGAGGTGAGACTCTCCGGCCCAGGCTCCCCGGCACTCTCGTTGACCGCCAAACATCCAATCACCGCGCCCGACGCCATTTGAGGCAACCAGTGCGCTTTCTGCGCATCACTGCCCGCAAGCAGCAAGGCCTCGGTTGCCAAATAAACAGAGCTCGAAAATGGAATCGGTGCGATTTGTCGACCCAATTCTTCAGCGATCACCGAGAGCTCTAAATAAGACAACCCCAAGCCATCATATTCCTCAGGGATCGTCGTGGCGGTCCAACCCATCTCCGAAACTTTCTGCCACAGCCCTTGATCGAAGGGTTGGTCACCATCGAGCACGGCTCTGACTGCTTTTAAAGAGCATTGATCTTTAAGAAAGCTTTGCGCTTGTTCTCGAAGAAGGTTTTGCTCCTCGGAAAATTCAAAATTCATTCGTTCAATCCTCTCTTTTCATCACATCACGATGCAGGGGCTTCAATGGCCAAACCGTCATCCCTCACTCCGTCGGAAGTTCGACTTCACGAAATGCGTTGACTCAAACCCCGCACGACAACCCAAAGTATCACTTACCATCGGTAGCGCCAAGACGACACGCCTCGGCCCACCGAGCGTTTAGAGTCTAGCCTAGCCCACGTTCGAAACTGCAACAAAAAGAGGCTCGTCGACATCGCCTTTGACGTTGCGCTCAAAGCAGCCACGGCGAACGCACAGCGTTAGGCGCTAAGAGACTTGGTGCCCCTGTGGGCTACACCGAAGAACCCAGCTCATACCACTCACCTGAGCCTGAATTGAATGATCAACTCTTAGAGCGCCGGAACGCCAGAACGTGAGCGCGTTTAAGCCTGAGCGGATCACACCCCTTTAGCGTTCCGCCTTGGTCTCTCGCGTTCGCAAAAAAACGTCAACGCCATTCGGCATCTCACTCGTAGGCATCGAGCGCAATTTCGTAGCCGCGATATGCCCTACGCCCGATAATCGCCTGCCTCGGCTCGTACCGCACCGAACACACCATACGTTGCATCCACTAAGGCCTGACCTCGCTCATTCAGCAAGATCCCCGGCCCCATTTGATTCATGGTGTAGCCAAAACTGACCCCAAAGGTGGGATCGGCAAATCCCAAACTTCCCCCAGCACCGGCGTGACCAAACGCCGTGTGTCCAATGACGCAACTCTCAAACGCG
>JALRJG010000429.1 GCA_023261215.1 Pseudomonadales bacterium
CAAGACGCTGGGCGCACCGTGGGTCCGAGTCAAAAAATCAACGCGATTTTGATCGCGTGAAACTAAGGTTTTGGCAGCCTGCTTTACATCGGCGGCTTGAACACCAAGTAGCTCATAGCCTGAGCCTTCAAGCGCTAGATAGCCGAGCCATTCTCTGGCATTTCTCGGGAGCGTGATGCCTGGTGCGATCGGGGTTGAGCTTGATTCAAAGATCAGAGCCAGGCTTCGCCCTCCTGAGAGGTCGATGCCTATTTCAGGGGCGATATCCGAGAGCGCTTCCGACGCCTTCTCTTTTGTCGAGGGGAAAAACTGGCGCTTCAAGCGTTCGCCATTCTTGTACCAGTCGACCCAGAGCACAGGGTGGACGGAGGTCAGCTCAATGTTCAATTGCCGCTCAGGGTCGTCAGGCACTCGTCTGTCGCCCCCATTGACCCTGAACTTCAGAGAAACTCGGTTGCCCATCGAGATAAACGTCGTTGAATCTAACACCGCTTCAAACCAGGATTTGTCAGGTTCGGTCCAAATACCGGTCCAAGGGCCCGCACTTAGCACTTCGCCTGTGGCGCTGACACGGTCAGTCATGACAGAAAACGGCTCACCTTGCTGGGCAATATAATCGATCAGCCACGGATAAGCGCTGGTGCCCTGGGCAATGACCGTTCCTCTCATCCGGCCCCAACGTCGGTCAGTCGTGTTCTCTGGCCGAGCAATTCGCCAGGCCC
>JALRJG010000430.1 GCA_023261215.1 Pseudomonadales bacterium
CACTCGGCCTCGCTCCACTAAGTTGAACCTTGCACTTGAAGTTGCTGCGTCCGCGCAGGGTCGACCAGCGGCATCGAAAACAGACAGAGCCTCGTGTCTGAGGCGGCGCATAATATCGCGACTGTGATCGCGATCTTCCAGAACCAGATCAAGCGCGTTGCCAAGATTCTGAAGAAGCTTGGCGTGTTTTAGGGCCATCGTGTCTGGATTGGCGAGACTCGCGAATCCAGACTGGGTTAGCGCTGCAGCGACATCGGTTGCAGTCTGTGGGCTCGCGTTCAGATTGAATCCATAGGTATCTAGGAGGCCACCTGGCGTCCCAGCTGAATGGATGACTTCGCCCGCGGTCAGGTAAGTGGCTGGCAGCACGACCAGCATTGCAAAGACCTTTGAAAAATATCGCTGCGCAAGCGCCTCATTTGCGACGCCATTTTGCGCGCAGAAAATCGGATATCGGTCTCCAGTCACGGCGAACAAGGATTCGAATGCGGATTCGCTGTCTTGGCCCTTCATCGTCGCGATGACCACGCTGTCTTCGCGCCAACGGACGGCTTTTGGATGGCTGACACAGTCAATGGCGAGCATTTCGTCTCGGGTGGTATCTCGATAACGCAATCCTTGACGTTGGATGATTTCACTGTGCTGCCCACGCGCAATCAACGTGACAGGAAAACCTGCTGTAAACAGTCGAGCACCGAT
>JALRJG010000431.1 GCA_023261215.1 Pseudomonadales bacterium
GGTTTCAGATCGCATCAGAGAGAATTTCCGTGCCGTGAGACGGGGCGCCACAGAAGAGCTGATTGATCTCTCCCTCAATCAAACGCTGGGTCGAACCTTGATGACATCGATGACCACGTTGCTGGTCTTGTTGGCGCTATTCTTTTTGGGCGGTGAGCTGATTCGGGGATTTTCTCTCGCGTTGACGATTGGCGTCGTCGTAGGCACGTACTCCTCGATTTATGTTGCATCGAACATGTTGGTCGTGCTGGGGCTCAGTCGCGAGGACCTCATGGTCCCTGTAAAAGAAGGTGCCGATCAAGACGTTCCCTAGTGATCGGGATGGGTTGCAGTAGCAACAGGCGCCTTCGGCTAAGCCTTATTTGAGATCACCTAAGTGCTCTCTTACCAGCGCCATCAGTAAACGAAAGATTTTTGGGTTACCTGCAACCAGGTCACCCTTCTTCAGGTGTTGCACGCCACCCTCGAAGTCGCCGGCCAGGCCGCCCGCCTCTTGGACCAACAGACTGCCAGCGGCGTAGTCCCATAGATTCACGTGACGCATCCAGAGACCGTCAATTCGGCCAGCGGCGAGATTGGCGAGATCAAGTGCTGCACTGCCTTGTTCTCTTAGGTTGCCCTCTGCGGCGTCGATGGCATCGCAAATGATTTCGTGGCCGTCACGAACAGGGCCTGAGGGAAATCGACCAGCAATA
>JALRJG010000432.1 GCA_023261215.1 Pseudomonadales bacterium
TACCCAATGGTCATTAAGCTGCCTGAATCGTCTTTTTCGCTTGGCGTATACAAAGTGGAGACGCGTGATCAATTGCGTAATCGAGTGAATGAGCTTCTGCAGAACACGGCCTTACTCTTGATTCAGGAGTTCTGTTTTACGGAATTCGATTGGCGAATAGGGGTTTTGAACGGCAAGCCCATTTATGCCTGCCGTTACCACATGGCTCGTAATCACTGGCAGATATACAACCACGGTGCAGCGCGCTCTAAATCGGGCGGGTTTGATGCCATGCCGACCTTTGAAGTGCCTTCTAAAGTGCTTTCGGCCGCGGTTAAAGCGTGTGCCGTCGTAGGTAACGGTTTGTATGGCGTCGACATTAAACAGCGTGGCGAATCGGTTTATGTGATCGAGGTGAACGACAATCCCAGTATCGATCACGGAGTCGAAACGCGCTATTTGGGCGATGAGCTATACATGATTGTCATGTCTGAGTTCGCAGCTCGGCTGGAGGCTCGCGGGCGTTAAACTCGAGGCTTGAGTAGGCGAGCTTAGCTGCCCTGAACTGACTGGTCTAAGCGCGCGCACTCACCAGCCACACACGCCCGGGCAAGGTGATACCGCTGTCGGTTAGGTGCTCCGCGAATGCCGCTCTGGCGACCGCGATCGCCTGTTCCTGCAGTTCGCCCTCAAGCTCGCTGACAACCCGCGCGACT
>JALRJG010000433.1 GCA_023261215.1 Pseudomonadales bacterium
CGGAAGATAACGTCACACCCGTCACGCGGTCATCAGTCTTATCGATGGTAGCCACTGGTGAGCCCAGTCGGACGATGGCGCCATTTCTTTCTGCAGCGGTGGAGAGGGCTTGGCCGAGTGCGCCCATGCCGCCGATCACCTGAGTAATTCCGGTTTGCCCAAGGTGTTCTCCGGTGGCCCGGTGCAAGTAGCTATACACCGTATTGGGAGAGCGCGGTCCCATATTGGTCCCTGTGATCGCATCCAGTGCGATTGCGCTTTTCAGCGCAGCATTCGAAAAATGCTCATTCATCACATCGTAGATATTGATCATGACAATACGCATCAGATCCCTCAGACGCTCGCGACCCAAAAGCTTGAGTCCCAGCCCGAGTTTTATCAGCGTCAGCCGGTCGGTCCAATTCTGTTCAACCAGCTTCGGTGGGCGGCTGCGATACAGGCTCGTCATCAGTTTCGCAAAACTGCGCACCATGGCTTTGAAGTCACGATAAGCCGTTTGGTCTGCTGAATTGACGCCAGCACCGGTAATGGTGTCGCCATCGATAGTCAGGTGGTTTCCGTCTGCTTGCAGTGAGATCGTTGCCTTGGGCTTGCCGATGTTCAGGCCGGCATCGCCCAGCTTAAGATCCTTGACGATGCTCTCGTCAAACTGCGAAAGCCATTGCGCACAATCCGACACGCGGAAGC
>JALRJG010000434.1 GCA_023261215.1 Pseudomonadales bacterium
CTTGGATTAAAGCGCGATCACTGTTCTGACCCATAGCCAAAAAAGGATAATACACGGGGGTAACGGTAATCGCCGCTTCACCTTCTGAGAGCAGGGCTCGACACACCTGATTCATGGCGGGCACAACCCCGGATACTAAAGACAGCGAATTCAGATCGAAATCCCAGTCGTAGCGTTCGCGATAGCGCGATTGGATCAGAGTGAGTAGATCCAAAGGTTTGGATTGATAGCCATAGATCCCGTGTTGATTGCGATCAGCAATCGCTTGTAGTACCTCCGGCGGCGCCCGAAAATCCATATCGGCCACCCACATGGGAATGATGTCCGTGTTGGAGTACTTGTCCCATTTGTCGCTTCCAGTGCTGCGGCGATTAATGGCTTCGTCAAAAAGAGCTGATTTATTCATTGTGGTCGGCTTTGGCACTGAGTGCCGTGTGATGAGTGCCGATTTATTCACTGTCGGTGGTTTTGGTCGAGACTGCTGATCAATTGGTTGTCGCTCGTTTGGGGAATGAGCGCTTATTTGTTCGTGTTCTATAGCTGGTGTGATGAGTGCCGATTTATTCACTGTCGGTGGTTTTGGTAGAGACTGCCGATCAATTGATTGTCGTCCGTCTGGGGCATGGGCTCTTACTTTTTCATGTTCAATGGCTTGGGTAACGAGCGCCGATTTATTCATTATCAG
>JALRJG010000435.1:0-261 GCA_023261215.1 Pseudomonadales bacterium
CTCTCCCGTGCACAGTCTCAAGCCTGGCGTAAAGTACCCCGCCACTTTGGTCACCACGGCCGATCATGACGACCGCGTCGTCCCCGCACACTCGTTCAAGTTTGCAGCAACGCTTCAGGCGTCTCATGCCGGCGACACGCCGACCCTGATCCGAATCGAGACAGGCGCGGGTCACGGTGCAGGTACATCCCTTGCCAAACGCATCCAGCAAACAGCCGACGAGTATGCCTTCACACTCCATAACCTTGGTGTGACGCAGCT
>JALRJG010000435.1:308-659 GCA_023261215.1 Pseudomonadales bacterium
GCGGACACGCACATGCCAGGCACCATCGGATCGCTTTGGCCCTCGGCGATCGACTTTCTTAGGGGTAGTGATGCGATCTTACACGCAGGCGATCTGCATACCCTCGATGTGGTCGATGAACTGATCCAACTGGCACCCACTTACGTTTCCGAGGGCAACGGCGATCGAGGCATCATTGATGATCGAGTCAAGCAGGCGTGGACACTCTCGTTCGAGGGATTTTCGATCGGCATGGTGCATCACTGCCCGTCCCCGGAACGAAAAGACGAAATTCACGTGAGAGAGAAACTGTCACGTTATTTCGACGCATTGCCAGACATCATTGTGTTCGGACACACACATCTCGAGACG
>JALRJG010000436.1 GCA_023261215.1 Pseudomonadales bacterium
ACCCCTCCAGCAATTGGCTCGCATGCTAGATTGCCCCGTGCTCACAACTGTGGACGGTCGAGGCGTGATCCCAGAGACAGATCCGCTCTGCGTTGGCAACTACTACAACAGCGCTGCTATGTACCAAGCCATTCAAGAGGCCGATGTGACCATCGCCATCGGTACTCGCTTTGCAGTGGGTGTGGATGGTCAGTTTCAGTCACAGACACCACCGGGTGATTTGGTCCAGATCGATATCGAGGGCCGCATGGTTGGGCGAACCCACGATGCTCAGTTCCCCATCATTGCCGACGCAAAAGTCGCCATTGAAGCTTTGATCGATGCGCTTCCTGACGCTGAGGGTAACGACGGGCAATTCAACCAAGCCGTCTGGGAGGCTCGAGATGGATTGCGTGGCGCGATGCGCAAGCGCTTGGGCCAAGACTTCCCTAAGATCATGGATGCGATCCGAACGCACCTTCCGGAGGATGGAAACTTTGTCCGAGATCAGACGATTTCCGCTTACAACTGGGGTAATCAGCAATTTCCAATCCTCCAACCCCGAACTTCGATGAACCCTTCATCCGGCGCGATTGGTCCAGGCTTCCCCATGGCGCTCGGTGCAGCCGTTGGCACCAACAAAACAACCGTCGTTGTTCATGGTGATGGC
>JALRJG010000437.1 GCA_023261215.1 Pseudomonadales bacterium
ACCTGTACATCAGCCAATATACCGTCAACCCGCTTCAAGCTCTCTTGCAGGTTGCCAACGGTCGCAATGACTTGTTTGATCAAGGCCGCGACTTCGGGCACCAATGCATTCACCTGAGGCACGACGGCGCGCACCTCAGGCACCAACGCATTGACTTGCGGCATCAAGCCCGCTTTACCAAACACCTGCGCATCGGCGTTTGCTGTCACCTGATCCAGCCGTTTAAGTAATTGATCGCTGCGATCGAGTAACTGGATGACGCGTTGCCGATCGGCCGGATTACCCATCACCAATTCCAACGCACCACCACCGCCTTGCAATGTTTTGGTCACACTATTGAGACGCTCCAACAAGTCTTTTGCCGCAGAAGCAATGAAAGGGATTTGTGAGCCCGCGTCACCACTTAACAAATCGCGCTGCGCCCCGTCAGGTAGTGGTGGGTCTTCCAAGAGGCCCGAGTAGGCTTTTATTTTCGTACCCCCGACCAGCCCCCGCTCTAGGGTAAAAACACTCGAAACCCGCAACCACTTGGCATCGCGCTCTGGCACCTCTACGACCAGACGAGCGTAACCATCATCACCCAGTCTGATACGGGTGATCCGGCCAATCGAGAAGCCCGCGAAGGTAAGGGGCATACCCACATCA
>JALRJG010000438.1 GCA_023261215.1 Pseudomonadales bacterium
AAGAACCAAGACAAAATATTATGGCTAGGTTACTGAGACTATCTAAGGTACGTAGGTACGTAGTACCTCAACTTTGTACATGTCTTCCAATGGACCCCCATCATCGAGTCTGATTGGTGTATTGCTCTCTATTTCGAATCGATCTTTTCTGTCGATGAGGGCGTGCATCAGATTTCTTTATATGTGTGAAACTGCACATACCGATGCCCACACAAACCATTCCAATTATTTTTTTGAACCCCAACTCTTTCCCTTCCCAAATAAATTCAAGCACAGCCGTTATCGGTGGCTGAATTGCGGCAAACAATGTGATGATCGATGTTATGCTGCGTATGGAAGGCCTCCCAAGCGAGACCATCCGGATCCATCGTCCAGCTTTTCTCTGACTTGTGATAGCAGCATTCCGTTACGCCCTCTGAGAGATAGGGTGCTTCGGCTGATTTCAACTGATCGAACAAGGCATGAAGTTCTGGCTCATTATCGACTTGAACGCCAAGGTGCCCGAGACCCGATGTTGCACTGGGTTCAAGCACAAAATTCACGCAGGGGTCATCTAAAAGCCATTGTGCATAGTCCGCCTTTTGCAAAGTGGGCTCGTGCCCAAAGAGATGGCTGTAGAAGGCAACGGAAGCGCTG
>JALRJG010000043.1 GCA_023261215.1 Pseudomonadales bacterium
ACTCAGTGGAAGGCCCGAGTAACCATGCGAGGAATAATTGACCCGAGTGATCACCCTCGCCGTCATCACCGCCACTGATGACATCTTGCACCCTTTGAGGCATCGCCCAACGCGGCTCATCGGCGGCATCGATGGCGTCATCGACGGGATTAAATCGACACAGCGCAAGCGATTCAAAGCGGTCCATCATGACTTCTGGTGCCTGCCGACCCCAAGTCATAAAAATGGCGTTACTCGGGTGATAGTGCGCTTCATAGAATCGACGGAGGCCATCGTAAGTCAGCTTTGGGATCTCTTTAGGGTCGCCGCCGCTGTTGAAGTGATAGGTTGATTTTTTGAAGAGATGATACTGCAACCGCTCCCAGGCCTGGCTTCGGAGCGAACTCATATCGCCTTTCATCTCGTTAAAGACCACCCCTCGATAAACCAGGGGCGATTCCGGATCATCGATGACTTCAAACTCGGTTCGATGCCCTTCCTGCGCGAAGTCGAGTGGATCCAATTTCGCGAAAAATACCGCGTCTAAATAAACGGCCAGTAAATTATCGAAATCTTTATCGTTGGTGCTCGCGAACGGGTACGCAGTGTAGTCGTTGGTCGTAAAGGCATTCATAAAGGTGCTGAGGGAGCGTCTCAGCATCGTGAAAAATGGGTCCCGCACTGGGAAGCGCTCGCTACCGCACAGCGCCGTATGCTCCAAAATGTGGGCGACGCCAGTCGAGTCCGAGGGCAACGTTCGAAAGGCGACCAAGAAGGCGTGTTCGGGATGGTCCGCTTGAAAATGAAGGTAGCTGGCGCCTGTCTCGTGCTCGAACTCGTGCACCTCGACTTCCAGTGCCTCAATCAGCGTCGAACGTTTCTTTACAAACCGGCTCATCTGTTCGCGACCCCTAGGACAAGTGGGCGCGACAATGCTCGCTTGACCTTACTCACCTTGGCTACGTACGCGGTGCCAATAATCATTCACCAGTGACTTCACCTCGACCCGTAAGAGCAAGATGGCGATTAAATTAGGAATCGTCATCAGCGCAACCGTGATCGCTGCGATCAGCCATATGAGTGAGGTGTCTGATATCGCAGCAATGAAAAAGCCAACCACATAACTCAGTCGATAAGGCACCAACCATTTCGTGCCGAACAAGTAGGCCACAGCCCGGTCGCCATAGTAGGACCAAGCCACCGCCGTGGTAAACGCAAAGAGGAGCAGCACGAGGGCCACCACAGGTCGACCAAGATCCCCCATGAAACTTCGCGTAAACGCCTCAGCCGTAAGCGATGCAGAATGGATCAGCGATTTCCCAGTCAGCACCACCGATTCTTTGATCGAACCTTTCTCCACACTGAGATCACCCGTGTAGGGCTCGCCGCCTGATAGCACCACCACCGATTCCGCAATTGAACGATTGTGGAGGATAGTGATGTCCTCTTGTATCTCACCATCGACCACGGTCAGCGCGATGGCGCCCTGCTCTCCGAGCCGTTCAACAGCGGTTTCGCCCCCATTGAGGTAACCATAGATTTCCTTGCGATCAGCTTCATTCGCATCTGACCAGCGACCGCTGAGTAATTCAGTGTCAAATCTCTGAAACGTATTCTCGTGTTTTTCAATCCATACGCCAGACGACAAAATCACGAGGCCCGTCAAGGTGCAGATCAAAATCGTGTCAATGAAAGGTTCCAACAGCGAGACCATGCCCTCAGACGCCGGGTCATCCGTTTTTGCCGCAGCGTGCGCAATAGGCGCGCTGCCTTGGCCCGCTTCATTCGAATAGAGCCCGCGACCCACCCCTTTATTAAAGGCATAAGCGAAGCTTGCGCCAAGAAAGCCACCGACCGCAGCCGACCCCGTAAACGCATCGGATAGAACGCTAGCAAAGGAAGGCAAGATGTTTTCATAGTTCGTTGCGATCACAATCAATCCGGCAACCACGTAAACAATGGCCATGGTTGGCACCACTTTCTCGGCAACTTTGATGATTCGTTTTACGCCGCCAAGAATGACCACCGCCATCAAGATTGCTAGCACTAAGCCCGTCATCCAGGGCTCAATGCCGAAGGTGTCTTGGAGCCCCACAGCGATGTTGTTGCTTTGGGGCATGTTGCCGCTACCAAAACTACTGATGATGGTGGCAAGCGCAAAGAGCACACCAAGCCACTTCATGTTGAGGCCCTTCTCCATCACGAACATCGGCCCGCCGACGATGAATCCCTGGTCATCTTTTTCACGGTATCGGTGACTGAGCGTCACTTCGACTAATTTCGTTGTCATTCCGAAAAACGCGGTCATCCACATCCAGAACAGCGCAGCCGGACCCCCTAGAAAGATCGCAAAACCCACGCCGCCAATGTTTCCAGTTCCTACGGTGCCAGAGATCGCGGTGGAAAGTGCCTGAAAGTGCGAGGCATCGCCGTCCGCCCCTTCTTTGTCGTGTTTACCCCTAACCACATCCCACGCATGGCGAAAGTAACGAATCTGCGGAAAGCCCAAATAAAGGGTGAAAAAGATCCCGGTTCCCAGCAGCAGGAACGGAAAATAGACTGCTGATTGCAAATAACTGTCGAGAAATTCGAGAATGCCTTGAAAGCCGCCCATCCCTTACGCCTTGCATGGTGAATACGCGCCAAACCCTAGCAGATCTCCTTCTTCTTGGGTATCGAGATCCAACCGTGCTTAGCGCGGGGCTTGTTCAACCCGTGCCGGGCACCCTTAGGTTAATCGGACAACCGGTCAGGGCTATTTGCGGCGCAGGATCAAGTTCCCGAGACGGGCGAGTTGCTAACAGCAACAACACCAGCGCATCCAGCACATCATCGATTAGAACCACGCGCTTGGGATATCGAGTGCTGACGTCGCGGACCAGCCGATCGACGGGCACGCCGACCGAGCGAAGAAATTCAACTCGCGCTCGCTCACCTTCAGCCGTTTTCTTCTTCGGCAGTCTTTGACCGACCCATTGTCGATACACGATCTCAGGGTGAGACTCGAACACCTTCGACGCCAGCGCAGGCTGCGCCGCCAACAATTCGTTGAGTTCCCGAATTTTTGGACACAGATACCATGCTTGTTTTGAGAGCTTTTTGCCGGTGTGACGCGCATTAAGCGCCGATGCCTCAGGATAGCTCGATGCATAAACTGCATCTGCAACAGGCACATTGAATACGGTGCTGGCCTGCCCTGGCAGCGCACGACGCGCCAGCGTTTCAATCTGCCGGGAACGGTCGCTCAGCAACCCCACAGGCATATCGATTAGCGCAACACTCAATTCTCCATTCAATAAGGGCGCTTCCAAACGCGGCGCGACCTCGATTTCAATGTCAACAACGCGACTCGAATCCGCTGGCATCGAAGCAATGACCCAACCGCCTCGGCAGCCATCGATCCCCATCCACATGAGGGCGCCTCGCTAGGCTTGAGCGACCGGCTCGCGCATGGTTACGAACTCTTCTGCCGCTGTTGGATGAATGCCTACCGTTTGATCAAGCTGCGCTTTGGTCACGCCTGCTGTCATCGCGGCGGCAAAACCTTGAATGATTTCACCCGCCTCAGCGCCGATCATATGGATGCCAAGCACACGATCCGATTCTGCATCCACGACCAACTTCATTAATGATTGTTCATTGCGACCGGTGAGCGTGTGTTTGAGTGGGCGGAACTTAGAACGAAATATCTGAGTCTTGTGCCCTGCGTCCTGAGCTTCCTTTTCAGTCAACCCGACCACACCCACATTGGGCTGACAAAATACTGCGGTCGCAATGAGATCATAGTTCATGGACTGCTTACCCCCAGCGAACGCATTGGCCGCAAACACCATGGCTTCCTTGATAGCCACAGGAGTCAATTGGAAACGATCAATCACGTCGCCTAATGCATAAATGTGCGGTACTGACGTCCGAAAATCCTGATCGACGATAATGGCGCCATTGTCACTCATTGCTACGCCCAGAGCCTCGAGCCCGAGGTCAGCACTGTTGGGCGTTCGACCCGTCGCTGCCAGAATAAAATCAAATTCCGTCTTCGACCCGTCCGCGAACTCGGCTGAGAGCGCGCCACTCGCCACGCGTTGGACCGAGTTGAGCGTGGTATTCAAAGACAATTTAATGCCCTGGTGCTGAACCGCAGCATCCATCATGTCGCGAATGTCCTCATCAAATCCACGCAGCAATTTCGGCCCGCGATAGGCAAGCGTTGTCTCGACGCCAAGTCCAGCGAAGATGCCCGCGAATTCGACGGCAATATAACCGCCCCCCAAGACCAACACTCGTCTGGGCAGGGTCTCTAACGCGAACGCATCGTCAGACGTGGACAAGTATTCCTTGCCGGGAATATCTTGCACGAAAGGTTTGCTACCCGTGGCAACAAGAATTTTCTCCGCCGTCACTCGTTTTTCACCAATCGCGACGGTGTGGGCATCAACCAAAACGGCTCGGCCATCAAAATGCGTGACTCCCGCTTGATCGAGGAGGCCGCCGTAGATCCCATTTAATCGTTTAATTTCGACATCTTTATTTCGTTTGAGTGTTGCCCAATCGATGTCAGGTATGGGGGCGTCCCAACCATAGGCCCGTGCATCTTCAAAGTCTGCGGCGAAGTGCGCGCCATACACGTAAAGCTTTTTAGGAATGCAGCCGACGTTGACGCAGGTTCCACCCATGTGAACTGCCTCGGCGGTGGCCACTCGCGCACCATAGCCTGCGCTCATTCTCGCCGCCCGAACACCACCAGACCCAACACCGAGAACAAACAAATCAAAATCGAACGCTGCCATTGCCTTTTACTCGAGATCACTTCGGCCCGTTAGAATACACGAGAACTTAGGCTCTGCAGGCGGATACGAGGTGAGCATTAATCTAAAGCCTTATGGTGAACAAGGCGACGCGCCGGCAATCCGCTTCGATGTGAGACGCGATAAGGACGTGCTGGAAATTGAATTCACCATCGCGGGATTACCGACACCGATGCCAGCGTCCAACATCATCGGCGTTCGGAGATCAGAGCTCTGGCTAGACACCTGTTTCGAATGTTTCCTGGGCTCTGCTGAAGAAGCCGCTTATCTAGAGTTCAACTTCTCTCCCAAAGGCGACTGGCAGTGTTACGCATTCGAGGACTACCGCCAAGGCATGCAAGCCTCCGACGCCTGGCGACCGAGGCAATTCTCTATTTCGGCCGCGGCGCAACAACCCCAGCAGCTTCGATTTCGAATGGCTTCCGATGATGGCTGGCCGATCTCACCCAGAGTCCAGGGTGCCGCGATCATCGTTTGGGAGGGGGCCATGCTTTACTATGCAAGCGACCATGGCGATCAACCCGACTTCCATAACCCCGCGCTATTTTTAGAGGGCACGAACTTTGGACTTTGAATTCGGCATCGATGTGTTACTGACCTCACCGGACACCCTGTCCGAACTCAAGGGCTCTCGTTTTGCCTTGGTCGCTCACCCAGCGTCTGTGACGAAGGGTCTCAAACACACCCTTGACGCGTTGATTGAAGCCGGGGCACGCCCGCACTGCGTCTTCGGTCCGCAGCACGGGGCTCGGGGTGAAAAACAAGACAACATGATCGAGTCAGGGGACTATTTGGACCCGATCCATCAAATCCCGATTTACAGTCTCTATGGTGCGCATCGACGACCGACCGACCAGATGCTAGCGGGGATTGATCGCCTGGTGTTTGATCTCCAGGATATTGGCTGTCGAATCTATACCTTTCTCACCACCCTGCATTACTTGCTCGAGGCCGCTGCCGAGCGCGATCTGTCCATCTGGATTCTAGATCGACCGAACCCTGCGGGACGCCAGATCGATGGCTTGGCGCTCGAGCCTGGACACGAGAGTTTTGTTGGCACAGCACCTATCCCAACCGCGCACGGTTTGACCTTGGGCGAGATGGCACACTGGCTGAATGATCGATTCAGGCTGGACGCCAAGCTTCGTACCGTCACGATGCGGGGCTACGATCTTTCCAGCTGGGACTGTATCGCTTGGCCAGAAACTCAGCCCTGGGTGAACCCCAGTCCGAATGCCTCGAGTCTCAACATGACTCGGCATTTCGCTGGAACTGTACTGCTCGAGGGCACTGAACTTTCGGAGGGTCGAGGCACCACCACCCCTCTTGAGCTTGTGGGTGCGCCGGGAATCAATAGCCTCCGGCTGAGCCAAGCACTTTATGAAAAGGCGGCCTTTGCCCTAGGCGGGACATTAATCAGGCCCTGCCATTTTGAACCCACGTTCCATAAACACGCCGGTGCTTTGTGTGAAGGATTACAGCTTCACACCGATCACCCAGGCTACGCGCCGCAGCATCACCTACCCTATACGCTGATGGCCATCGCCCTGAAGCACCTGCGAGGCAACATCGATGGCCTACTATGGCGTCACCACGAGTACGAGTACGCACTCGACCGAACTCCGATTGATGTGATCGCTGGCACCAAACGATTGCGCGAATGGGTAGACGACCCGGATCAAGACGTCGATCAACTGATCGATTGGATCGAGGCTGATCGCCGTCAATGGGAAGCAGAGCGAGCGCCCTACCTCCTTTATGGCGCGCCGCCACTCCCGTCCATCACCTCTCAAGGGTAGGCTTGCTGGGGATTGCGCGGCGCGTATAGCGCGCTGGCACCCGCCTCATGGTGGCTATGGTAGGATGGCGCCGCCTCGTTAACCCGCTAGTGGAGACTCTCATGACCAATGCTCATAAAATCGCAATTCTGGAGGGCGACGCCATCGGGCCAGAGATTATGCGTCAGGCACTTCGCGTCTTTTCAACGCTCGAGCAACACCGAGATGTTGCCTTCGAACTCATTCACGCACCCTTTGGCGCGCAGGCTTATTTCGATCATGGGCAAGCCTTCCCAGAGACCACAAAAGCCATTTGCGACGAGGCCGATGCCATTTTGAAAGGCCCAGTGGGCCTCAGCTTTGAAGAATCAAAAAAAATCCCAGTGGAAGAACAGGCCGAGCGAGGCGCGATTTTGCCGCTTCGTGCTCGATTTGAAACCTTTGCGAACTTCCGCCCCATTTACCTCAGTAAGGACATGGCCCATTTTTCACCACTGAAGCCCGAGATCATTCGGGATGGCATCGATATCCTATTAATACGAGAACTGGTCGGTGGGCTCTATTTCGGCGAGAAGGACCGCGGCGTTAATGCGGATGGCTTGCGCTACGTTCACGAAACCCTTGCCTACGATGAGCGTCAGATCGAACGCGTGGTACGTGTCGCCTTCGAGCAGGCGCGTGCGAGACGCGGAAAGCTCCACAACATTCACAAAAGTAATGTGCTGATGTCGAGCGTGCTCTGGAACGAAGTCTTCGAAGAAGTTCAAGCTGACTACCCAGACATCGAAGTGCATCACCAATTGGTCGACGCGGCAGCGACTGCTCTGTGTCTCAATCCAGCCCAATTTGATGTCATGGTCATGGAGAACATGTTTGGCGACATTTTGTCTGACCAAGGGGGCGGGATTCTTGGTTCGCTCGGGCTCATGCCTTCCGCGTGTTTGGGACCTGAGAAGGCTTACTACGAACCCAGCCACGGCTCTGCACCCGATATTGCAGGCAAAAATATGGCGAATCCCTATTCCATGATTGGATCGGTCGCGATGATGCTGGATATGAGCTTCAATATGAAAGACGAAGCGAGCTTCGTCTGGGACGCCATGACTGAGGTGTTCGAATCGGGTGTCACGACGGCTGATTTGAAAGGCGTGGGGGATTCAGCGAAGACGGTGGGTACCGACGCTTTCGGCGATCTGGTGATTGAGGCGCTGGAGCGCAAATTAGCCGCGGACTAACTGCGCGGCTGTAAAAAGCAGGTTGTGATCCGCTCTTGTCTAGGAAAGCTTCCCAACCCCCCCTTTTCGCTCCACTCAGCTTGGGATTCAGGGCGCAACCTGCCCCCTGGACTAGAGCGCCCAGAACGCTATAGCGATGGCAGCGTTTGGATAACACTCGCGATCATGACAAGCACGCACAGCCAACCCAAGCCAATAAAGCCCCACATGACCAGCGGTTGCTCAAACAGGTCGCCTAAGATGTTGACGGTTGAATCCACAAAGAGGAATTTCAAAATTTTCATGGTGCTTTCCCATACTTTTGTAAGCCTCAGCAGATAGACCACAGCCGTGGCCGTCACCCTGCCGCGGGCGATTAGCGCTTCACACTCAGGCTCGTGCCGTTCGCCGGGCGCGAGTATACCGGGTTCTAAATCGACTTCACACCGCACTTAGTCGTCGATGCCAAACATTTGGGTTGCTCGGCGCTCTGGCATTCGAGGTTTCGCAGCTGCAACTTTAAATGCGTCAATATCCGAAGCGATTTTTTCGTAAATAGCCAGCACATCGATCGTTTCATTGAATTGGACGCGTTTTGAAAACACGGTGACCGGGAACACGAAGTTATCGGATTCTTGCCACCGAAGCGCCTTACTCGCGCCCAGCTCATCCTCATACATCACCCAGTGGAGCCCGTGCTGCTCTACCAACACGTCGCCAAACACAACACCCAGCGCCTGCCATGTCTCAACATCACCTGATCGTATCGCTTTACGATCGACCAAGATTTGAAAGCGCTTCAGGTCAGTTTCGTCGAGCAACAGCTGCGTGGTGCCGATATGGCGAGCCAGCAAGTCCTTGATGTTGCGCCTTGAACGATCAAAGATGAATCGCTGACCCACCGAGGGTGAGGAGACCTTAAATGGCGATTCTTCAATCTCAAATTCATAGCCCTCCAGTGCCTCCGGCGAAATTTGAATTACCGATGGCTCGGTCTCACCCTGGGCACTGACCTGGACAAGGCAAACCAGCACCCCAAACAAGAATCGTCGTATCATTTGCATTCTCTGAGTTCCACTCGCCCGAGGCGAACCATTCTAAATCAAAGCGCGCGCTACATAGACCATGACGCACATAAACATTCGAGACCTGATCCAATCGCTTCATGATCACCCATCGTCCGGCTACTTTAGCCTAGCGGGCGGCGGCGTGAGTGGACTGAGTCTCATGCTCTCTGTGCCCGGCGCGTCACGAACCGTGCTGGGTGCCGATATCCCCTACAGTGAAAAGGCCCTAACCGATCAACTCGGCGGGCTGGTTGCAGGGGCTTGCAGTGAGGAAACCGCCGCCGCCATGGCAGCTTATGCATTTGAAAAAGCGCGCGGCCTAACCGCTGCTCCGAGCTCAGCGCCTTTTGGGCTCTCGTGTACGGCTGC
>JALRJG010000439.1:0-182 GCA_023261215.1 Pseudomonadales bacterium
AACGTGTAAGGAGGCAATGAACACGCCGAGTCACCAGAGTGCACACCCGCTTGCTCGATATGCTCCATGATGCCGCCGATCAAAACATCTTTGCCGTCACAAATCGCATCGATATCCACTTCGATTGCATCATCCAAGAAACGATCCAGTAGCACAGGCGAATCATTCGACACGCTGACCGC
>JALRJG010000439.1:192-635 GCA_023261215.1 Pseudomonadales bacterium
ACATACGATGGACGCACAACCAATGGATAACCAATTTCTTCAGCAAGCTTAACCGCCTGATCTTCAGCGGTAGCTGTACGGTTAGGTGGCTGCTTAAGACCTAAGTCATCAACCAGCTTTTGGAAACGCTCACGGTCTTCTGCCAAGTCGATTGAATCTGGCGAGGTACCAATGATTGGCGCACCAGCGGCTTCCAATTCTTCAGCAAGCTTCAATGGCGTCTGACCACCATACTGAACAATGATGCCTTTCGGCTGTTCTTTATGGATGATCTCAAGCACATCTTCGAGCGTCAGCGGCTCAAAGTACAAACGGTCTGATGTGTCGTAGTCGGTTGATACTGTCTCAGGATTACAGTTGACCATAATGGTTTCGTAACCATCGTCACGCATCGCAAATGCCGCGTGACAACAACAGTAGTCAAACTCAATACCCTGACCAAT
>JALRJG010000440.1:0-235 GCA_023261215.1 Pseudomonadales bacterium
CTCCAGCACTTGCTGACGAAACGCATCGCCCCGCGCCTCGAAGTTTTCGAATTGATCAAAGCTCGCGCAAGCCGGCGAGAGCAAGATAACGTCGCCGGGTGACGACGTTTGAAAGGCCAAATCCACGGCCTCTCTAAAGTGGGTACGACGCATGGCGCACCACTCATCATTCAGCTGATCAAAGATCAGCGAGGCGGCTTCTCCGTAAAGCACCAGCGCTTTCAACTGAGGCGTG
>JALRJG010000440.1:245-633 GCA_023261215.1 Pseudomonadales bacterium
TAGGTCGTCCTCCAAGGATGAGGATCAATGGCCCAGCGTCACGAAAACTTTCGATCGCGCTCACAGCCGCGCTCACGTTAGTCGCCTTCGAATCGTTGATCCAAAGAACTCCATCCTGCGTTGGGAGCACCTCGCAGCGGTGGGGTAGACCTTCAAACGTCTCAAGGCATTTGGCACTCGTCGCCAATGGCAGCCCTAACCCCATACAAATGGCGAGCGCGGCAGCGCCGTTACTCGCGTTATGCCGGCTGAGCCAAGGTCCACGTTTGGCAATGCAAACGGACTCGCCTTCGAACTCAAACCTGAGGGAATCCGCCGACACTGACACCATAACGCCTTGAGTCACCGGTGATTCACTTTGCCCTGGCGATGAATACCCGAAGGATAG
>JALRJG010000441.1 GCA_023261215.1 Pseudomonadales bacterium
GAACTTTGAACCGACCACGCTGTTAATTGGTACGGCATCAAAACTCCCGTCTTCCACTCACTCCCTCGCGCCGTACCACGGCCAAAAAGTCAGGAGGTTCTGAGACGAAACGGGGTTTGAGACGGATTTCGGGGGTGGGTAGCCACGGGGTCAGTCAGGAGCCCATAGCAAAAAGCCCCGCGTGGTGCGGGGCTCTGAGCGCCTGACAACCCGACTGAGCGAGTTAGCAGGACTTGTTCTGGCGGAGAGAGAGGGATTCGAACCCTCGATACGGTAAAACCGTATACCGGATTTCGAGTCCGGCGCATTCGACCACTCTGCCATCTCTCCTGCGCGGTCAAGCGCCGGATTCTACCAGTGGCTAGAAGTCGATCAGTCCGGCCGAGCGTGCCAGGTGGCTGGCTTGCGAGCGGCTTTTTACGTTAAGCCGACGGAACAGCCGCCACAGGTGAACCTTAACGGTGTGTTCGCTGATTTTGAGGTGGTCGGCAATGTCGCGGTTGCTTAGGCCGCGGTCGAGCATGGCCAGCAGTTGCTTTTGGCGTTTGGAGAGTTTTTCGGGAACGGTGGGGCCGTCGGTGGCCTCGGAGGTGTCGGCGGGCAAAAAGTCTTTAATGACTTTGCTGATGTG
>JALRJG010000442.1 GCA_023261215.1 Pseudomonadales bacterium
AAGGGTAAATCGATCATGGGTGGTAATACAGATGCTCCCTGGCGCACCAATGCTTCGTAACGTTTCAGCACCGACCGTTCCCGAAATTGCCGATTCAATGACTTGAGAGCCCATCGACTCAATCCCACCACCATCACACCCGATGTGTCCCGATCTAGGCGATGAACAAGATGCGCATCACCGGAGCGCGTCCGAGCGCTCAGAATCACCGATGGACCGCCAAATCGAGGCGTGGTGCTCTGAAGGCCTGTCGGCTTGTTAATCACCCAGATGTGCTCATCCTCGAACAGAACCTCTATCGACGCCCCACGCCCTACATTTCGCATCTTGATTCTCACTTCGGGCTGCAGGCAGGTCACAAAGCCATCAACCTCTGCCAGCTCGCTCATGCTGCCAGGGAAATCTAGACTCGCCAAGCAACTGCGCATCTCGGGTATGATGCAGGCACACCGGAGAGCTTTGCGATGCCCACATCAGACGATGCGTTGGTTGACGCCATCACCACCGGCGTTCCAACCCTACTCCAGCTTCTCGACGCCTTATCTTCAATTCTGGAGCGCTTTCAACCTCAGCATCTGGCCCAAGTCTTGACGCTGCTAGAGACTGAACGTAGTGCCTTGCGAA
>JALRJG010000443.1 GCA_023261215.1 Pseudomonadales bacterium
GGGGTGTTGGCGGTGAAGGCAGCGTCGATCGCGCCGTAGCGCTCGAGCCGCCAAAGCGGCACCTCCGCGCTGTCGGAGTCGTCGATCTCGACCTCGGGGCGACCGGGCGCGACCCAGTTGGCGTAGCCGACACCGTCAGGGGTGCACCACAGGGTGCCGCGGGCGAGGCCGCGCGTCAGGACCCACTCGAAGAGTTGGTGCCCGTTAGCGGTGAAGTCGTCGTCGTCGGGAAAGCACCAGCGGATGACCGGATCGTCGGCGAAGGCCCGGTGGCCGGTGATGACCAGGGTGGCGAGGTCGGAGTGGGCCGCGGGCCGAACGTCGCGTGCCTGCGGGGCCATGGGCTGAACCTAGTCTCACGCGTTCAAGCCATGCCGATGACCGGAGGTCACAGCCCGGCTGTAGGGTGGCGTTCAGACATAGACATACGTCCTTACGGGGCTGACCGGTTTCGACGTCAGTATCGCTTGGGCGGGAATGCGACCCGAGTTGCTCAGACTCGCTAAACGGGGCAACCACAAGAATTGCCGATGAGCAGTTCGCTCTCGCCGCCTGATCCGTCAGGTGAGTGAAGAGTCATCGTGAGCAGAGATGCCGCACGGGGCCGATCC
>JALRJG010000444.1 GCA_023261215.1 Pseudomonadales bacterium
ATGCCGGCATCATTGATGGTCACGCGACGATCGTTAACGGGCAGCAAATGGTGCTGTACGTCTGGTATGACAATGAGTTCGGTTACTCCTGCCAGGTGGTGCGTTGCGCCCAGAAAATGGCGGGTATCCACTATCCCCTGGTGCCCAAGCAGCCCGCAAGCGCCGAGTAGCGGCGAACCAAGAGACTGCGCCCGTGCGCCGAATAGTGGGTTCGGGGCCGCGAGCCAGGAACCTCATTTCACGGGGTCACTAACGCGATCATAGCGGGTTGTCGATCTGGCATCAGATTCGGGTGGCAAGGCCCCCACGACGCTTTCAATCAAACTATCCTGACGTCGGCTTGCGCGCCGCTGGGCCGCGTTTTGGCCATCGCCGAGCAGGACGATGGCCGCCGCGTTCCATCGTCGGGGAAAGAATCCGGAATTAGGACGGTTGATGGCTGGATCTGGTTAGTCGGACTCTCTATAATGGCGGCCATTTTGCGGGCGGCATCCAGCCCACGGGGTCATTCTTTTGGCTCTGGGTCGCCCCAGACGGAACACGCTTTTTTTCGAGCGCTAAGCTTGGGCAGCCGTCGAATCATTGGTCCGCCCTAAACGCTCATGGGAG
>JALRJG010000445.1 GCA_023261215.1 Pseudomonadales bacterium
ATATGCCTTTGATCGCCGGCAGCTTGGGTCGATTCAATGGCCCATTGGAATGCACCACGAACCGCGCTTTCAAGCAATCTTGACGGTTGGTAGTCACAAGCCAACGACGCGTGTCCTCATCCCACTCGGTAGAAATAACCTCCGTCTGCATCAAGGCGTTGTCGTGCAATTTGAAACGCTCGGCAAGCACTTCGCAATATTCGAGTGTTTCTGGCGCGTTGGTGTATTTTTGCCTGGGCACAAAGCCGGTCTTCTCTAGCATTGGGAAATAGACGTACGCTTCGATGTCACAGGACGCGCCCGGGTAGCGATTCCAATACCAGGTACCGCCAAAGCCGCCGCCTTTTTCAACAATGCGGACGTCCGTAATACCAGCGTCTTTTAGCCGCGCTGCAGCCAGCATGCCACCAAACCCGCCGCCAATAACCACCACCTCAACCTCTTCCAAAACCGGCTCGCGAACAAACCCTGGCGCCACATACGGATCATCCACGTAGTGGGAGAAATCACCCACGACTTCGATGTACTGATCGTTACCATCGGGCCGCACACGCTTGTCACGCTCCTGTCGATATTTTTCTCTCAGCGCATCTGGGTCGAAATCGTATT
>JALRJG010000446.1 GCA_023261215.1 Pseudomonadales bacterium
CTCATTTGTTTGTGAGACCTATGCATTCTCACTACCTGACATTGAAGACTACATCGGCCATAAGATCCCAATGGAGCCTGTGACCGGTGAGCTCATCGCTGAGATCGATCCGAGTAGTAAGGTAAAGATGGAGCGTAAGCCTCGTCCACCGCGCAATAACAATCGCTCTGGTGGTAAAGGCGGCAATGGCCAAAAGCGTCGCCATCACAACAAACCGCGTGGCGATAAGCCTGCGGCTTAAGCTAAGCGATCACGCATAAAAAAGCCCGGCACTGCCGGGCTTTTTTTGTTCTTACGAACTTATTCAGCGTGGTATGACACCAAACGCTCAACTTCATTCTTAGAACCTAAGATCACAGGCACACGCTGGTGAAGTGACTTTGGCTTGAGCTCCATGATGCGCTCATAACCTGTGCTTGATGCACCACCGGCTTGTTCAACAATCATCGACATTGGGTTTGCCTCATACAACAAACGCAACTTACCTTCTGTACCGTTATCTTTCATTTTCTGATCGATTGGGTACATGAAGACACCACCACGGGTAAGAATACGATGAACTTCTGCCACCATTGAAGCAATCCAACGCATGTTGAAGTCTT
>JALRJG010000447.1:0-239 GCA_023261215.1 Pseudomonadales bacterium
TATTTTATTGTCGGTTTCCGCGATACCGTAATTAAACTTACGGACACCTAAGAGTTCTTCCAAGTCGCTATCAGTAAGAGCGCGAGCGCCTTTTTGTGCACCAAGCGCAGAGGCCTTAACCACCTTCCTTGCAATTTTAGCGATTTCTCGTTCCAGGGCACGCACACCCGCTTCTCGCGTGTAATAGCGAATCACACCTAAAATAGCAGCATCTTCTATCGAAACTTCAGCTTCTTTCA
>JALRJG010000447.1:249-602 GCA_023261215.1 Pseudomonadales bacterium
GAGTTTTTCGTCTTCGGTGTAACCCGGAATCCGAATGACTTCCATACGGTCTAACAAAGGGCCCGGGATGTTCATACTGTTCGATGTACAAACAAACATGACGTCAGACAGGTCGTAGTCGACTTCGAGATAGTGATCGTTAAACGCGTGGTTCTGCTCAGGGTCCAGCACTTCTAACATGGCCGAGGCAGGATCGCCGCGGTGATCCATTCCCATCTTGTCTATCTCATCCAACAAACACAGTGGGTTCTTGACGCCCGCTTTTGCCATTTTCTGCAATAGCTTGCCAGGCATAGAGCCTATGTAGGTGCGTCTGTGTCCGCGGATCTCGGCCTCGTCTCTAACGCCACCTA
>JALRJG010000448.1 GCA_023261215.1 Pseudomonadales bacterium
TTGACCATCTGCTTAGGCAAGTCAACCTATGCTCGATGCGGGATTATCGTGAACGTGACCCCCTTAGAGCCAGAGTGGGAAGGACATGTGACGCTGGAGTTTTCTAACACCACCAATTTGCCCGCAAAAATCTATGCCAACGAAGGGGTGGCGCAGATGCTGTTTTTCGAAAGTGATGAGATCTGCGAGACGTCTTATTTGGATCGCGGGGGTAAATATCAAGGCCAGACCGGGGTGACCCTACCTAAAACATGATCACTCTTCGAGTTTGACGGCTTCTCCTGCGATAGAGGCTGCTTGGAGTTCTAGGCTGAAACTGTCGCGCCCGTCCTCTTGGATAAATCGAATCAACATGTATTCAAGCGCTGGCGCGAGCCACAAGGTGGTTCGCTTATCCGGGTCATCATTCTTCTTTTCGAGTCTGAGCGTTTGGATGGGCCCAAGCTCAGTGGTCAGTAATTCGCGTTCGGCAACTTCGAAGACGTATTGCTTGATGCGGCCGCTATCAAAAATATCGTAGGTCCATATCCCTGTATTGATGTCATTCTCATTGGCATTGAGTAGGTCAACCTGTAGCTGAAGTTGATAGAGTAATCGGT
>JALRJG010000044.1 GCA_023261215.1 Pseudomonadales bacterium
TTGAAGTGCGCCCTAACCACTTGGCTCGAATTGACCCATTGGTTCAAGAGGGTCGAATTCTGCTCGCTGGCCCCATGCCGAATGTGGACAGTGAAAATCCTGGCGATGCAGGCTTTTCGGGCAGTCTCATCGTCGCTGAATTCGACTCGATCGATCAGGCGAGAACATGGGCTGAGGCCGACCCCTAGATGACTGAGGGCGTGTTTGAGTCCGTTGAGGTTTTTCCATTTAAGCAAGTGCTGCCATGAACGGAAGGGTGACAAGGTTCGATCAGCGGCTCCTCCGGCTTTTGGCGCATAGGCGCTGTGTCCAGGTCTCGCTACTCGGCTTGGCCGCCATGATCTGCAGTGTTTCAGCAGACACCGTTTATATCCACGATATGCTTTATGTTCCGCTTCGTGCGAAGCCCGAATCGGAGGCCAACGCCGTCACCAAGAGCCTTGCCAGCGGCACAGCGCTCGAGCTGCTGGTGCGGGCCGAGAATAGCGACTTCGTGATGGTTCGTTATCGTGACTCGAACGGCGAATCCACCGAGGGCTACATTCACCAGCAGTACCTCACGAAGACGCCGGTGGCAGCCGCTCGATTTGAGGCAATGAACGAGGAGAATCAAGCGCTCAAAGACCAAGTTCGCCAATTAGAAAGCGATTATGCAACGCTTGATCAAGCCCTGGCCTCCCAGGCTCAGCAGTACACTGAAGCCAGTGATGCGCTCACGCTGGCCCAAGTTGAAACCGAGCGGATGCGCAAGCTCAGTCAAAGCGCTTCGGCGCTGGATGCCGATCGGACTCGCCTCGAACAACAAAACGCACTGTTGGTTGAGGAAATCACTGATTTGCGCAGCTTGGAGAGCAAAAAGCAGGCGGAAATTCAGCAGCAGTGGTACCTCATTGGTGTCGGCTCAGCGCTCGGCATGGCCCTGATCGGATTCCTCTTGGGTCGGCGGATTTACCATCGACGATATTCTGGAGGCTGGTCTTAATGACAGTCCTCAGCGTCAACCTCAACAAAGTTGCCCTGATACGCAACTCAAGGGACACGTCGATCCCCGACGTTGTCGAAGCTGCGAAAACGTGTATCGAAGCAGGGTGTTCAGGTATCACCGTACACCCTCGGCCCGATCAGCGGCACATTCGAGTCGACGATGTCTACCGATTAGCCGAATTTCTCAGCGACTACCCAGAGATCGAATTCAATATCGAGGGTAACCCCGAAGCAGGCCCTGAACCCAATGGCTATCCCGGCTTCTTGGCACTGATTGAGGCAGTCAAACCTGCGCAGTGCACCTTGGTGCCCGATGATCCCCGTCAGCTCACCAGCGATCATGGCTGGGATATCCAGCGTGACGCCGCCAAACTCACGGGTTACGCCCAGCAACTTCACAACTGGGGATCGAGGGTCAGTGTGTTTCTTGATGCCGATCCCGCACAGCTTCAGCAAGCACCGATGACGGGCATCGATCGAATCGAACTCTATACGGGCCCCTACGCCGCCGCTGCTAGTCGTGATCAAGGTAACGCGGCCATCAAACCTTTCGCCGAGACCGCCCAATTAGCCGCGGCCTTGGGCATTGGCGTGAACGCGGGTCATGATTTGAATCTCGATAATCTCGCGGCATTTAAACAGGGGATTCCCAACCTGCTTGAAGTTTCAATCGGTCACGCGCTGGTGACTGATGCCCTCTGGATGGGTCTCGACAGGGCGGTCAAGCGCTATCTGCAGTGCCTCGAATAGTGGAGGATGCGGTTCCGATGGGCGTTTGTGACCCTTTAACCTCAAATCATAAGGCAGTATGATCTCGCCCCTATTTTTAACGACTTAGTCGAGTTCATCATGACGGTTAAACTAATACTCGCGGCGATTTTGGCTCTCGTTCTCTTCGCCGCGCTCGCTTTCTTCGAGAGCCAAGCCTTGCAATTGCCATCAACGACAAATGATTGGGGCAAGCTCGCGATCTTATTCCTTGGCGTTTTGGTTGCCACACTGTTGGGCGGTTCTAACAGCGGCGTGTCAGACGAGATCGATGACGACGATCACATCGAAGATGACGATGAGGATGACGACGCCGACTACGAAGCGGGCACGGTGAAATGGTTCAACACCAAAAAAGGCTATGGCTTCATCACGCGAGAGAACGGTGAGGACTTGTTCGTTCATTTTCGCAACATCAAGGGCCGAGGCCGCCGAAGCCTGAACGATGGCGAATCCGTAACCTTTGTGGTCATCGAGGGCGACAAAGGCCTTCAAGCTGACCGGGTGAGCGCAATCTAGGCACACCGTATGGCCGACGTATTCATCCTTGGGCCTCGATCGGAGCTCGAGTCGCTCTCAATTGACGATTCGCCTGAGGATGCGGGGTACTGCCTCTCCGCAGGCCCCATCGACAGAGAATCTCGCGCCGTACTCTACGCCCAGCTCTCAGGACTCTTCATCGATGACGCGCTGGTGCACGAGCAGTATGACCACGCCATCGGCGATGAAGGGCCCTATCTTTTTGGCCTCTCGGACGAAATGCGAGATCTGATCGCGGATATCGACGATGATCAAAATGAGGTCATCGTTGGGGATTGGCTTATGGCCGAGCCCATGGCTCGACACGAGCTTGAATTGGTGGATTTGAGTCAGTTCCTCTTTGATTTAAGCCACTTCTGTCAGCTCTCGCGCCAGAGCCCTGAAATTGGCGTCTTCATTCTGAGCGAGGGCTAATTCCGTGGCCGTTTACTCAACTGACGTGGGCAGACTTTGCTCAACCTGCAATCAGGCCGTCAATGCCTGCACTTGCAAAGCGACTGCTCACTCGGTGATTCCATCTGGGCCGATCCGAATTCGAAGGGAATCCAAAGGACGAGGCGGCAAACCGGTGACGTTGATCTCCGGTCTGCCTTTGGCTTCTGAGGCAAAGGCAGTGTTGGCCAAGACACTCCGCAAGCAATTGGGCGTGGGTGGTAGCCTGGACGGCGATGACATTCTTCTCCAGGGAGATCATCGTCCGAGCGTTCTGAAACTCCTACAAAAGGCCGGATACGAGGCGAAAATTAGCGGTGGATAGAAGCGATCTGTTGATCTCTGCCGCCCAACTCAATCACCTTCTCGGCGCCGAAGGGTCATCGCTCACGCTCCTTGATTGTCGCTTCAATCTCATGGATCCAAATGAAGGCCAGCGACTCTACGAAGACGCTCATATCCCAGGCGCCCACTACCTGAATCTTAATGAGGACTTGTCTGGCGCGGTCGTAGCCGGCGTCACGGGGCGCCACCCACTGCCAGACTTTTCGATTTTGGCGTCGCGTCTTGCGTCACTCGGCGTTTGCGACGAGAGAGATATCGTTGTTTACGATCAAAGACAGGCTGGTTATGCCGGGCGCTGTTGGTGGCTGCTGAGGCACTTGGGTCTGTCGCGCGTTCGCGTGCTGGACGGCGGATTCGAAGCTTGGCGCGCTGCGTCGGGCGCTTTAAGCCGGAGTGCACCCCACGCGCAGCCTTGCGCTTGGTCACCCAAGCCCGGTCATACACCGGTTGCTCATCGTGACGACGTTGCGAATTTGTCCATGGCTCGCGCGCCCGGCCTGTGGCAAGAGCGCTCAACGCGAAAAGCAGCGCCCTTCGAGCAATTGCTGGATGCTCGAGACCTTCAGCGATACCTTGGCCATCATGAGCCCATTGATTCAGTGGCTGGCCACATTCCTGGCGCGCTTTGCTGGCCGTTCGTTGACAATTTAGATGACGCGGGCTGCTTTCTACCGGCGGAAACCCTGAGGAATCAATTTTTGAGCTTGGGCTTGAACGATGGCGCTAAAGTCACCTGCTACTGCGGATCGGGCGTCACCGCAACCGTTAACATGATAGCCCTACTGCTGGCTGGGTTCGGCGAGCCAGCGCTTTACGCGGGTTCCTTCAGCGATTGGATCACCCATCCCCAGCATCCCATCGGCAGAGCGAATGACCAGCTATCGCGCTGAAAACCCAGAGATCACATGGTCAAACGGTCGGCCTTTCAGCGAACGCTTTGAAGATCACTATTGGGCCAAGGGCGACCCTCTCTCCGAGAAAGCCTTTGTCTTCCCTGCGCAACATGCCCTCGATCACCGCGTGCGATCAAATCAGCATTTCACCCTGGCTGAGATTGGTTTTGGCTTCGGCCACAATTTTCTGTTGACTGCCGAGCAGTTTCTCAGCGTATCGACGAATGCAACGCTCCACTACTACGCGTTTGAGCGTTTTCCACCTCCGGCGCGCACGCTGGCAGACTATTGGGCGACACAGCAAACACCCCTCACCCGCGCGCTGATCGAACGATACCCAAATTCAATCAAAGGCTGGTTTCCCGTCTGGTTGCATCCACGCATCCGTCTGGTCTTTATCTTCGATGACATCAATCGCGCGCTCCCCGAGCTCGAGGCTCGAGTCGACGCCTGGTACCTAGATGGCTTCAAACCTGCAACGAATCCCGAAGTCTTTAACGCCTTTGTCTATCACCAGATGTCCCTGCGGAGTAAAGCCGGCGCCACTTTGAGTTCCTTTTCGGTCGCCGCAAGCCTCAGACATGGCCTGACTGCCGCTGGGTTTGATGTCATGAAACGCCCAGGCTTCGGTACAAAACGCGAGCTTTTGTTCGCTCAGAAACCGGGCAACTGGGCGCCCACGCCTAAACTCACACCAGAACCATTGATTATTGGCAACGGTTTGGCTGGGACAGCCATTAGTCGAGCGCTGACTCGGTATTCAATCCCGCATCAATTGTTGACGTCCCCACAGGCGAAAAGAGCCTCGAATCAACCCGCCTTTAATGTTTATCCTCAGTTGTCTCTGCTCCCTGACGACAGAGCGTTGTTCTCATTGGCCGCACATCACTTCACACGTCTTCACTCACCCGAATTTGAACCGGCGCCCATGCACTGGTTGAGCGCCGACCCCACGAGGCAAACGCGCATGGCGCGATTAGCAGAGCACCTTCCCGACGACCTGCTGTGTGATCAACAGGGTCAATTACGCTTTCCTACCGCCGGCATTTTGCGCTGGACGCCAGCAGATGCCGCCGAATGCGACATTCGCCAAATCAACGCATCGGATTCCCATTGGCTTATTCGTTCCAAGGACCGGCACGAGTTCATAGCTGACACCCTCGTCCTCGCCACTGGCGCAGAGACGACGCAGTTTCTTCCCTGGTCGATGAAGCATATTCGCGGACAGTCCATGGTGTTCCGCACGTCGGCACCCCTTCCCCGACTCTATTCGGGGGATTTCGGCTTAACGCACCTCAACAAAGATCTTTACTTAATCGGGAGCACGTACGCGCTTGACGACCAATCGATCGAGCCAAGGGATGAGGACACGCGCGCGCTATCAGCAAAGCTGAGTGCACACTTTCCTGGAATCAAAATCGTTCCGACCACTCAGCACACAGGCGTTCGAGTGGCCTATCCAGACAGAGTGCCCGGCTTTGGAGAAAGTTTCACTCATCGATTCGCGCAACCCGCTTGGCAACGCATGGATCAGGCAAACGCCTGCAATCCTGAGGACCCGGAGTCAAACTGGATTTTCCAGGCGCCAAGTGAGGACAACCAAGCTCTGAATGGCCCACGCTGTTTTGCGAGTACAGGGTTTGGCTCTCACGGCGCGACGCACGCAGCCCTGGCGGGTGAGTCGATCGCCGAGCACTTGGCGGGAGCGCCACGCAGCCTACCTCGCAGCATGCGTCACCGCTTCCGACCCGATCGCTTTGACCCTCGAAGGCCGATGAAAAACTAAGGAATCAAACGAACGCTGATGACGTCTTCGACTTTACGTAGCACGCCAGCAAGCTCCTCATCTGGGGCCGCTTCAATATCGATCAGATTGTAAGCCAGGTCTTCTCGACTCTTATTGATCATATCGATCACGTTGATATTTCGATCCGCCAGAATACTCAGGACCGAACCCAGAAGTCGCGGCACATTGCGATTCACGATCGCGATTCGACTGCCCGTCGCACTGCGCTCAAGGCTAACGGCAGGGAAATTCACTGAATTCTTAATATTGCCATGCTCTAAAAAGTCGATCATTTGATCTGCAACCATCATGGCGCAATTCTCTTCAGCTTCATCGGTGCTCGCGCCCAAATGAGGCGTTGCCATGATGCCCTCGAGGCCGAGCAACTCCGGCGTGGGAAAATCTGAAATGTATTGGCTGATTTGCCCTGACGTCACGCCCTCGCGAATAGCCTCCGGAACAACCAACTCACCTCGAGCAAAGTTGAGCAGTACAGCCCCTCGCTTCATGCCCTGAACTTGAGCGGCGTCGATCAAGCCTTCGGTTTCGGGAAGTGCTGGAACGTGCAAGGTCACCATATCTGAACGTGCCAGCAACGCTGCCATGTTTTCCATTCTCTGCACCTGGCTCGACAAGCGCCAAGCCGCCTCGACAGAGATTGCCGGGTCGTAACCCAAGACATTCATGCCAAGTCCGAGCGCCATATCCGCGACCATTGACCCAATCGCTCCGAGACCAACAACCCCCAAGGTTCGCCCCTTGAGCTCAGAACCTTTGAATTGCTTCTTGGCGGCCTCTACGTCCTTGTTCAAAGTTGCCTTGTCTTGATCTGCAGACAAGCGATTCACATAGTCAATGCCTTGCACGATGCCGCGACACGAGAGCAAGAGACCGGCCATCACCAACTCTTTCACCGCATTGGCGTTGGCACCCGGCGTATTAAAGACCACGATGCCCCGCGCGGACATGGCTTCAACTGGAATGTTGTTGACCCCAGCACCCGCTCGGCCGATCGCAAGCAATGCATCACCCGTTTCTTCCAGCGAGAGCTTATGACTGCGGAGTAAAATAGCGTCCGGCGTTTCGATGTGCTCCCCTAGCGAATAATCGCCGCCTTCGAATTTCGATAAGCCTTTCGCCGAGATATTATTCAGTGTTCGTATCTGAAACATGACATGGACCCATCAAAAGAGCCGCTATTGTACACGCCTCAATCGGCCCAAAGTGCGATTCTTTTCAAGGGATGCTTGAAGCGGACTCAGGACCCGTTCGGAAAAAGTCCGAGATCACTAGGGGCTCGATTAGGACATTGCCTTTCCACCCCACTCACTCAGGGCAACCGATCATAACAATGACGACGAATCAAAATGGTCAGCACCACTAAGACACCCGCGATACCAAGTCCCAGCAACATTTGAGAGGCTTGAACCAAGATAGCCCCCTCGCTGCCCAATTCCGGGTTTCCCGCGACCCGAGACCAGAACCAATCCGTCATCACTGCTTCACGCAAAAGCGCATTCTCAATCAAGGTAGCAGCAAAAGGCACGCCCAACACCCAGTACAGGGGGTTGCGATTGGCCCACTGCGACGCCAGTAAGGTCCAGGCAAGAAATGGCGCAGACCAGAGCACTTGAGTGACAACCAGTGCAATGAGATCGAATACGTTCGCACCATAGGCCGCGATCGCAGCGAGCAATACCCCGGATAAGGACATCACCCATGTCGCGGCGACCGACGCGATGACCGTCATCACGCCGCCAACAGCCCAACCCACGCCAAAATAAAAGGCCGGAATGACGAGCCAACCAAGCACGCCCTTGATAAGAACGGTTTCCGCATCAGACACCGGCAATGACAACCAAAACAAGATGCTGCGATCCTGGCGTTCTTGGTACAGAGCAGACACCAGGTAGCTCCAACCGGCGAGCAATCCCAAAAACCCAAACCCCGCGGCCACGGCAGATCCCATCTTGGCGATCGGCGGCCCCATATTGGCGAGATCTACATCACCGCCATTGACCTCAATGTCCGCCATCCATTCACCAGAATTGGAAAGTAAAAACTCATTGCCGAGCACTGCAGAGACGAGGGATAGAATCAAAAGCAACCCCGCGAACCCAACCGGCAATCGGTAGGAGAGCACGGGGTGCTCCCATATTTCTTTTCGGAGCAGAAGCGACCATTTCATAGATAGCGTGCGCGTCATGACCGGATCTCCTGGTTTCGCTTCGATGGTTTATTGGTGCCCCCAACCAAGGCAACGAACAATTCCGCAAGACTGGTTTGGCGCTCGCGTCCTAACGCCGACCAGTCTTGGTTCTCTTGATTCGAAAAAATCATCACGGCACCCGCCAGATTGGCTCGCTCAAAGATCGGACCTTTGGAGCGAGCATCGCTCACGGCCTCTGGCCGAACTTCCACGGTTTGGAATTTTTCTGAAATAGACTCTAGCCTTTCGTTCAGCAGAATCTGACCTTGGTCAATGATGACCAAATCGGACAGGAGGAATTCGATTTCCTCAATTTGATGCGTGCTAATGAGCAAAGATCGAGACTCGCTCAAAAACCGCTCATACAGTTGCCGATAAAACGATTCTCGATAGAGCAAATCAAGCCCCAGGGTCGGCTCGTCAAGCACCAGCAACTCCACATCCAGTGCGAGCACCAGTGCCAGATGAAGTTGCGTCACCATGCCTTTGGACAAGGTACTGATCAACGCACGTTCTCCGATCTGCGATTCTGCAAGCAGCGCGCGAGCTTTCTCTGCTTCAAATTTCGGATGGATTCCGGCCATGAGCGCAATCGCTTGATCGACCCGCAACCACCTTGGCAGGATGCCCACGTCTGATATGAAACTCACCGAGGCCATCACCTGATGGCGCTGGCGCTTTGGGCTTAGCCCCATCACACGAATATCACCCTGGTAACCTGTAAACCCCAGGGCTGCCTTGATCGTGGTGGTCTTCCCAGCGCCGTTGGGCCCCAGAAACCCTACGACACGCCCAGGCTGAATATCAAAATTGACATCATTCAAGATTTGCTTGCCTTTGATCGTCTTCGATAGGGATCGAACCGACACCAACGGCGTTGGCGCATTCGCGGCCCCCTGCACGATAGAATTCATTTCCAACCTCATGTCTTTAAATCATCAAGCGAAAGACCTAAACGGTCTAACTTGGTTTTGAATACGGGCCATTCTTCAGCGCGAAATCGAGACCGCTCAATATCGAGCAACCGAGCACAAGCGCCGTCCTTTAGGAACATACCGAGCCCGCGTCGCTTTTG
>JALRJG010000449.1 GCA_023261215.1 Pseudomonadales bacterium
TGTCGAGCCCAGTAAAGGTGTTCGTGCGGGCATGCCAGAGAACATCATGTCAGTCACTGCAACCTATGACTTTGGTAATGGTGTGGCGGTGAGCGGAAGCATGGTTGATGTTGATGACACGGCGTCTGGCCAATCCTATGCGGTCCGGTTGCCCGCGTACACGCTGGTAAACCTCAGCCTAAGCTACGATTCCGATAATTGGGGCTTTATTTTGGCCGCGAAAAACGTCACGGATGAGCGTTATTTCCGTGCTAACTTCCCCGATTTGTTCGGCACCACGGTCGTACTGCCCGAGTTGCCACGACACTATCAAGCGAAGATCTCAGACAAGTTCTGAGCATCAGTGTGGTTTGAAAAAAGGGGCTTCGAGCCCCTTTTTTTGATCTCTTGCATGTGCATAGTGGTTAAGGATTGATAGGGGGCCAAGAGGAGAACAGTTGATGAATGTGGCGTCGATGACGACAGCGAGTGACGGGTCAGAGCGATCAATCGGCGCAAGTCGCCTTGTGAGTGCGATTCGCAACGTCTTTTTGATCATGATGTTCGGTTCAGTTTCGATGATCGCTTTGGCCGTTGCACCCCGCGAGGCACCGAGTCAG
>JALRJG010000450.1:0-240 GCA_023261215.1 Pseudomonadales bacterium
GATATTTGGAAATGATGGTGTCCGGCAGAATGACATGCTCGCCGCACCAAACCGATTCAAACCCAGCAGTTTCAGCCCTCTTAATCAGTTCCAGGGAATTGTCGCGCTCCCACGCGATGCTTGCTGCAAACGCTAATCCTACCTTCATCACCCTCTCCTTCATTGAAATTACGCGTTACCGCTGAGTTGCTCGGCCAGCCTAATCGAAATTGGTTTAATTATCTGCCTCAAGACTACCAG
>JALRJG010000450.1:250-581 GCA_023261215.1 Pseudomonadales bacterium
CCCATCCGCTCTGATAGAGCCCTCGGCGACGCCTTCTAGCACCTGACACGCCTCCATCGCGCATCTTTGAAAAAAGGATAAAAACCCCAATCGCCAACACAAGATAAAGTGCGCCCTCGGCTGAGTTGAACGCCACTGTGGCTCGCCGACCACTCGGCGCAGGCATCGGCTGACCACCCAGCACACCGATCATGGCCTCTGCGCCCTTGATAATCCCCGATTCAAACCGGCCGGTCCTAAACCTAGGGAGGATCTGCTCGTGAATGATGCGTGAGGCGAGCGCATCGGTCAGCTCACCTTCGAGTCCATAGCCAACCTCGATGCGCACTTT
>JALRJG010000451.1 GCA_023261215.1 Pseudomonadales bacterium
ACTGATCTCAATGAGCTATGCCAGAGTAATAGCGTATTTATTTCTTCAACTACTGGTCATGGTTTTGAAAGTCTAAAAGCAAAAATTCATACGGCGTTATTTGGTTCTGTATATCATGGTTGGATAAAAGTTCCCTACAAGTATTCATTCATAAAATACAAACTAGATTCCATGGGCACAATCGATAAAGAAAGAAATCTTAAACATTCAATCAAGATGCATATTAGCATCAATGAGGAGCTCCTAATTCCTTTAATCAGTAAGAAATATATAGAATTGAGTAAATAATAGAGAAAGTGGCGGAGAGAGAGGGATTCGAACCCTCGATACGAAAAACTCGTATAACACCTTAGCAGGGTGCCGCTTTCGACCACTCAGCCACCTCTCCGTTTGGGTGAGAAATTATAACCTTTTAAAAAATTATTACCTATAGAATTCTAGTTGCATGCCTAGATGAGTAGGATCTAAAATCAAACCATTTTGAAAAACTAGTTTTCCGTTCAAAAAAGTTCTAAATACTTTGCCTCGAAGGGTTGTATTTTCTAGCGGACTCCATTTACACATATAGTACAAATCATCT
>JALRJG010000452.1 GCA_023261215.1 Pseudomonadales bacterium
ATTCAAAGTCACATAACAGTATAAACCATTTCCTTTGACATCATGAGGATAACCAACGATTGCTGCCTCTGCTACTTTTGGATGAGCAACAAATGCACTTTCTATTTCTGCAGTTCCAAGATTGTGTCCAGAAACAATAATGACATCATCTACTCTTCCGGTAATCCAGTAGTAACCATCCTCATCTCTTCTACATCCATCACCAGTAAAATATTTACCTTCATAAGCTGAAAAATAAGTATCAATAAATCTTTGATGGTCTCCGTAGACGGTTCTCATTTGGCCTGGCCAAGATTGGGCAATGCATAAATTTCCCGAACAAGCTCCTTCTAGTTCGTTGCCTTTTTCGTCAACAATGACGGGCTTAATTCCATAGAAAGGTTTAGTTGCTGAGCCTGGTTTTAAATCTATAGCACCAGGTTGAGGTGCAATTAGTATTCCTCCTGTTTCAGTTTGCCACCAAGTGTCAACGATTGGACAACGAGAGTCTCCCACTACTTTATGATACCACAACCAAGCCTCAGGATTAATTGGTTCACCAACGGATCCCAGTAATTTTAATGATTTTCTACTATGTTT
>JALRJG010000453.1 GCA_023261215.1 Pseudomonadales bacterium
GAAGTGGGTGAAGTGGTTCGTGTTAATGAAGGGCCGTTCGCTGATTTCAATGGTGTTGTGGAAGAGGTGGATTACGATAAAAGTCGAATCAAAGTGGCGGTGCTTATTTTTGGGCGCTCTACACCTGTTGATTTGGAATTTAGTCAGGTTGAAAAAGCCTGATTTTGTTGAACGGGTAGCCTTCGGGCAGTGACCCATCTGGAGTTTAAAAAAATGGCTAAGAAAGTCCAAGCTTATATCAAGCTACAAGTTAAAGCGGGTCAAGCGAACCCAAGTCCACCAGTTGGTCCAGCACTTGGTCAACACGGTGTGAATATCATGGAATTCTGTAAAGCGTTCAATGCTAAAACTCAAAGCCTTGAGCCAGGTCTTCCAACGCCTGTTATTATCACTGTTTACAGTGATCGTAGTTTTACATTCGAAACTAAATCTACTCCTGCAGCAGTTTTGCTTAAAAAAGCAGCTGGTTTAAAGAGTGGTTCTCCACGTCCAAATACTCAAAAAGTCGGTACGGTTACTCGTGCTCCACTAGAAGAGATTGTTGTTGCTAAGCAGGCTGATTTGACTGCTTCTAACATG
>JALRJG010000454.1 GCA_023261215.1 Pseudomonadales bacterium
GGATAAATATATATCTATAGATGATTTTGCAAAAGTTGAATTAAAAGTTGCAAAAATAATTGATGCAAATCATGTCGAGGGTGCCGACAAGTTGCTTCAGTTAACGCTTGATATAGGTGAGGAAAAAACAAGGAATGTTTTTGCTGGCATTAAAGCTCATTATGCTCCAGAAGACCTAAAGGGAAAGCTAACAGTCATGGTGTCAAATTTAGCCCCAAGAAAGATGAAATTTGGAGTTTCAGAAGGGATGGTTCTTGCTGCAGGGGATGGTGAATCACTACACATTCTTAATCCTGATGACGGAGCAAAGCCTGGAATGAAAATATCTTAGCTTTTGGAGAGATGGCAGAGCGGTTGAATGCGCAGACCTGGAACGTCTGTATACGTTAATAGCGTATCGAGGGTTCGAATCCCTCTCTCTCCACCAGTTTTCGATTTAAAAAAATCTCATAAAATCTCATAAAATCCTTTTATATCAATACTTATAGAGAATTTTATGTCCAATGATGTTTTACATCGTCTCATGAGATTTTATTAAAAAATGAGTAGAAAAATGTATAGAAAATCATATTATTC
>JALRJG010000455.1 GCA_023261215.1 Pseudomonadales bacterium
ACGAAGGCGATGGACCCCCTTCCCGGTGAGCGCGGAGATGCCGAGCACCGGGGCGTCGCCCAGAAAGGCGAGCCTCCTGACCACATCCGCCTTGATCGATGCTCGGCGGTCCGCGTCGTCGATCGTCTCCCATTTGTTCAACATGACCACCACCGGACAACCGGAGGCGTCGATCCGCTCAGCCAGTCGTTGATCCTGTCCGGTCACACCCTCATTCGCATCGATAACCAGGAGCGCGACATCGGCGTCGTCGATCGCACGCAGGGCGCGGACCGCCGAGTAGTACTCGGCGCTGTCATCGATGCGGGAGCGCCGACGCATACCGGCCGTATCGACGAAGACAATTGGACCGTCCTCAGTGTCGACCAGGGTGTCGACGGCGTCACGGGTGGTACCCGCCATGTCGTGCACGACCGCCCGGTCATCTCCGACGAGACGATTGAACAGGGTTGATTTGCCGACGTTGGGTCGACCGACGATCGCCACTCGCGGCGGACGCTCACCGTCCTCCGCGAGCTCGGACGAGGCATCCGGGTCGAGCCAAGGCTGAATGCTCTGCTCGGGAGGCAA
>JALRJG010000456.1 GCA_023261215.1 Pseudomonadales bacterium
AGCCTCAGTGCATTCGAAAGCTCGTTAACCGCGGCTTTCGTCGCGCTGTAGACCCCACTGCCCACCACCCCTGAATTGCCGTAGATGGAGGATAGGTTGACCACATGCCCTCGACCTTGGGCGATCATTTGATCGTAGGCTGCAATGATGCCGTGCAACACACCCTTCACATTGACATCGATACAGCGGTCCCAAGCTTCGCTTGCGGCTTCATGATCCGCATAAAACGCGAGCGGCATGGTGCCTGCGTTATTGACTAAAATGTCGACAGCGCCGAATGCCGAAACCGCTGCCTCGACCGCTGCCTTCATCTCGGACAGCGAACGAACGTCCACTTGGCGTGTAATCAATCTGTCTTGAGCGCCCAGCCGCCTGGTCATGGCCTCTTCATCCAAATCGAGCGCAACCACTTTCGCACCGCGCGCCAGCGCCCCTTCGGCTAGGAGCGCGCCGAATCCTCCTCCAGCGCCTGTGATCATCACCACGCGATCCTCTAAATGACTCACTTTCACCTCCTTTGTTTCGATGCTTAAAGGGCGCAGCTGGCACTCGCGTCCTCAAAGCCTGAC
>JALRJG010000457.1 GCA_023261215.1 Pseudomonadales bacterium
AACGCGTGCTGACCATCGAGTACACCCTGCTCAAAGGGGTCAACGATCAGCCCGAGCACGCTGAGCAGATGATCGCACTTCTGGCCGATGTGCCTTGCAAGATCAACCTGATTCCGTTTAATCCATTCCCCTTCTCGGGTTACGAGCGGCCGAGCAATAACGCCATCCGCCGCTTCCAGGATCTGCTGCACAAGGCAGGGCACAATGTCACCGTGCGCACGACGCGTGGTGACGATATCGATGCCGCTTGTGGCCAATTGGTTGGCCAGGTCATGGATCGTACCCGTCGCAGCGAGCGCTACATCGCCGTGCGCCAGTTGGCCGGTGACGCAGAACCCGCTGCCGTCAACCGAAACTAGAAGAGAGGATGCCGATGCCCCTGCGCCCCAGCCTGCTGCTGTTACTGGTCAGTCTGCTCACCGCCTGTGTGACCACTGGTGACGTGGATCCCATGAAGACTGACAAAGGGCGCAAGGAGGCGGTGAATGCCTATGTGCAACTGGGCATCGCCTATATCCAGCAAGGCGATACCCAGCGCGCCAAGGTGCCGCTGAAGAACGCGCT
>JALRJG010000458.1 GCA_023261215.1 Pseudomonadales bacterium
CTGTTTGATCGCTGAACTTGGGCTTTGGCTTGCTCAAGCGCAATTTCGTAATCCAGGGGATCAATTTTCAGCAGCACCTCGCCTTCGTTGAAAAATCCACCGGTGACCATCGCCGGGGACAATTCGATGACCCGGCCCGACACCTCGGCAATGAGCTCTGTCTCGCTGCGCGGCATCACCGTCCCTCGCGCATAGGCTTTGAATTCATGGTCGTTTGGGGATGCCTGAAGCACGCGAACCAATGGTGGCTTCGCATCGGGTGCTTGAGGCTTGATTTTTGGTCCCGTCGATAGGAGCGCAAAACAGATCAAAAATCCGAACACACTGATGAGGACGGGAATCAGCTTGTCTTTGAGGAATTGCAACTTCAACACCCATGCCCCCTTACTGACGATGGATTAAACACTATGTCGGGATACGAGATGCGTCTCGTTTTGGGTCTTCTCTCATCACCGACGATTAATAAGGTCAGAGGGTCAGACTCTTCTCTCCAAAGACTGGCGGCCGAGGCTTCATTTTTTATCGATAAACCGCCGCTTTCGATCTTAGCCTCGGGTTCTC
>JALRJG010000045.1 GCA_023261215.1 Pseudomonadales bacterium
TCAGCAACTTCACCAGCGACTTCGGTCATCAGTGGCCCAACCGCGGCAAGAAAAACCTTCGGCGCGCCATACTGGGTATCGGTCGGCGTAAACATGGGTGTCATTAATGAATGGGTGTAAAACTCACCTTCAAATTTGAGCGGTGCGCCTTCATGCCAAGCCTGCCAAATCGCACGCATCGCCAAAATAAATTCGCGCATTCGCGCAGCCGGCTTTGACCAGGGCATGCTAAATCGCTTGGTGATGTGCGGCCTGATTTGAGAGCCCAGACCTAAAATAAAACGTCCCTTCGAGAAGCTATTCAGGTCGTGACCGATGTTGGCTAGGTTCATCGGCGTTCGCGAAAAGGCCACCGCGATGGATGTCATGAGCTCAATAGACTCCGTCTCTTGCGCAGCTAACAGCAGGGGGAAAAACGGATCGTGAGCGGTTTCCGCCGTCAACGCACCGTGATATCCGAGCCCCTCGAGTCGCTTCGCTTGGCGACCTGACTCGCTCAGATCCCCCATCAATCCTCCATCTATCCGCATGACGTTCTCCTAAAATTTAAAGGCATTGCCTGTGAAGGCGCCGTAAGTGGCCTGGGTATCCTTGGGCGATACGCAAGAAATAATGTGGGTGGTGATGCCCCCTTCCCCATATTCCCTGATACGGTCCTGACAAGCGCCAATATCACCTATGATGGCAATGTCATCGACCAACTGATCATTCAGTGCTGAAGTGGTTTTTTCGCGATCCTTTGCCGCCCAGCCTTCTCGGATTGTGGCCGCGACCTCTTCATAGCCTGACCAAGCCAAGAACGCGTTATAGACAGGCGTTGCGTAATAGGGCGCAAACCCGGCCCGGATTCGGTTCCGGGCATCTTCTACATCATCGGTCACCACGACCTGATGTCGGCACACCACCTCGACATCTTCTAGCTTCTTGCCCGCGCGCTCTGCGCCAATCCGGATGTGTTCCATCATTTTCGGCAACGCATCGCGAGGGAACAGATTCAGAATCACGCCGTCGCTAAATTCCGCGGCTGCTTCAAGCATTTTTTCTCTTAACGCCGCCATATAAATCGGCTGCGCGCCAGCTTCGAGCGGCAATTGGCGATAACCGCGACTGGTTACCGTTTGTCCAGCAAAATCGGATTTCTCACCCTCAAGCATCGACCGAACCAATTGCACCGTCTCCTTGACTCGGGTGAGCGGCTTTTCAAAGGTTTGACCGTGCCAGTTTTCCATCATGGTTTGACTGGACGAGCCGAGCCCCAGGATGAACCGCCCGCCGGACAGCTGATGCAACACATGCGCGGTAGAAGCCAGGACCGCAGGCGTTCGAGAGAATACCGGAATGATCGCCGTGCCAATTCGGCAGCGGCTGGTATTGAGCGCCACTGCCGCCGCCGTCGTTAGTGCATCCACGCCTGAGCTATCGGCAAACCAGAGATCATCATAGCCCTCGCCCTCAGCCCACTTCGCCATTTCAATCGTGGGTGTCACGCCTCGAGGATCGGGCAGGGTCAATGCGGTTCTTTGGGGAATGGCCATGTTCAGGTCTCCTCTAACTGTTTGATGCGGTGCCTTGGGGCCGTCTTTCGGGCAGGCGCGCGGCCATCATCTCTTAGATCGACACGAGACGCGAGACTTTTGGTCTTGCATTGACCCAGTCTAGGCCGTGCACGTGGCATCCAGTCTCAGCAAGGCTATTCAGATAATTTCGCTGCTGGTCAATCGCTCCTCATTGAATCGCTCGTTTCTCACCAGCTGATTTTTGGGGGTCTTGCGCTCATAACGACGTGCGGCGGTATAGCTGGGCTCGACAAGCGCTGGCGCAGCCAACGACTTCTCCCTTTGAGCTTCGTCGACGGGTTGATAGGTCGTGGTTCGCTGCTGTGGGATTCGCCCGGCGCTCAGAATCAGTGCTTCCATTGCTTCTGGGGATGTCTCCTGGCCATGACTCGCACCCGCGGCGCGAGTAATCGTCTCATTCATCAAGGTGCCACCAAGATCATTCACGCCTGCGTTCAAACACGCCCTTGCGCCCTCGTGACCCAGCTTGGTCCAAGAGGCTTGAATGTTCTTTATCACTGGGTTCAGCACCAAGCGAGAGATCGCGTGAATCAGCAGCGCCTCCCGGAAGGTTGGCCCCTTCCTCGCGCCGCCTTTCAAATACATCGGCGCCTCCATGTGGATAAACGGCAGAATGACGAACTCGGTAAAGCCTCCGGTCTCGGTCTGTAAATCTCTGATCCTGAGTAAATGACGCGCCACGTGCTCATAGCGCTCAATATGGCCGTACATGATCGTTGCCGTGGTGTTAAAGCCAACCTCATGAGCTGCTCGCATGACTTCAAGCCACTGCTCGGTATTGATCTTGTCTGGGCACAAGGTTGCTCTGACCTCGTCATCCAGAATCTCGGCGGCTGTGCCTGGCAGGGTGCCAAGACCGGCCTCTTTTAATTCACCTAAGAACTCTGTGAGCGACTTACCCAACGTTTTGGCGCCCTGCCAAACCTCCAACGGCGAGAACGCGTGGATATGCATTTGCGGAACAACTTGTTTGATGGTGTGACAAATATCGAGATAAGTTTGCCCTGTGTATTCCGGATGGATTCCGCCCTGCAAGCACACCTCGGTGGCACCGCGATCGAAGGCCTCTCGCGTCCGCCGCATAATCTCGTCAGGGGCAAGATCGTAGGGTCGGCCACGTAAGTTCTCACTCATTTTACCTTTTGAGAAGGCGCAGAATTGGCATTTGAAATAACACACATTGGTGTAATTGATATTGCGATTCACGCAGTAAGTCACCACATCGCCAACCAAATCACGACGAACCTTGTCCGCGGCTTGATAGATATGCGACAGCTCGTCCCCTCGCGCCTTAAAGAGGCGTACGATCTCCGACTCGGCGAGCCGCTGACCCGCGGACGCTCGATCTAAAATCTGCGCAAGATCAGCGCTTGGCGCCCTCATGGGCACTTGGCCGACCCGGTTAAGCTCGGTTTGCGGTGCCTTCACGATCGCCCCAGCTGACCAATCCTCACGGCGCACGAACCCCTCGCCGTCGAGCTCTGAGCGAACCAAAGGCTGGAGTTCTGAATCAATCCAGCGATCTAACGACTTCAAATGCGAGGGATAAACGGCCAGCCGCTCAACCAGTACCTTGCCTTCGCGAGCCGTTTCTTTCGCCAACTCCTCCAAATGGGGCCAGGGCGCTTCAGGGTTGACGAAATCCGGCGTGACCGGTGAAACACCGCCCCAATCATTGATCCCTGAAGCAATAATTCGATGAAAGACGCCAGGACTGAGGTTGGGCGGCGCCTGGATATTCATTTCCGAACCAAAGAGAAGCCTGGCCACCGCGATGGTCCACAGTAGCTCATCTAAATCCGGCTCAGGCGCGTCCACCATTTTGGTGCCGGGTTTGGCACGAAAATTCTGAATAATCAGTTCTTGGATTTGACCGTGGTCCTGGGATGCATGGCGCAAAGCAAGCAGCGAATCGATGCGCTCGGCTCGCGTCTCTCCGATGCCAATTAAAATGCCTGAAGTGAAAGGCACCCCCAACTCACCCGCCAGGCGGATCGTTTCGAGACGTCTGGCGGGCACCTTATCCGGCGAACCATAATGCGGCATACCCTTCTCGGTCAGTCGATCGGACGCAGATTCGAGCATGATGCCCATCGAGATCGAGACCTTGCGCAATGCCGCCATTTCCTCTCGTGTCATGAGCCCTGGATTCAGGTGCGGAAACAGTCCAGTCTCGGTGAGTACGAGCTCTGCCATCGCCCTTAAATACTCGAGCGTCGTGCCATAGCCGAGCGCCTTAAGACCTTCTCGTGCCGCTTTATATCGAGCCTCTGGCTTATCGCCAAGCGTAAAAAGAATCTCTTTGCAGCCCGCGTCAGCGCCCTGCCGGGCAATTTCTAGGACTTGCTCTGGGCTCATGTAGGCGACTTCAAGCTTCCTGGGCACTTGCGCAAACGTGCAGTAATGGCAAACGTCACGACAAAGATGCGTCAGCGGCACGAACACTTTTCTCGAGTAAGAAATCGCGGTTGGGTGCGCTAAATCTCTGACCTTGGTTGCCAAAGGTAGCAGTACCTCAAGGTCCGTCACCCGAATGAGTTCGCGGCTGTCGGCGTCAGACAATCCTTGTCCTTGTTCCGCAAGCTGTAAGATTCGATCTAAATCCTTCACTTTGAATCCTTTTGCCAAGCCGACAAACGATCGCTCATGGCATTGTCAGTCATAAAAACAAGAGTATGAGATGCTGTCTCGCCAATTGCCAGTCGGTCGCACAATTGGATGAGATCTTCTGGCGTGTCTAAATCTAAACCAAGCCCCGGTAACTGAATGACCTCTGAGCGCACCGAGTCCTGCTCAGCAACCTCTAGGTGCTTTCGAAAACTATCCGGCCCGAATGAGAAACGGATAGCCGCGGGCGGTGAGACAAGCAACCCGTTCGTCCCGAACAAATCACTTGCTGGCACGATTCGAATCATCGGAGGGTCTGAGACGCCATCGCAAATGGCGTCTAATTCATCAGGCGTTACGAGCGGCACATCACCCGGCAAGAACAGCATTCGATCATACCCGCGATCCTCGAGGACTGACGCCGCATAAGTGACTGAACCAATCAAATCCGCCTGCTCCGGCTCATGAATGACCTGCACATCAAATTCCAAGGCGATGTCATGAACCGCGCGATCTCGACTGACCAAGAACACCTCATCCACGTGTTGGCAAAGCCCCACCGCAGTGAGCACATCCTTGAGCATCGCCTCTGCAAGCGCTGCCCGTTCCATCTCGTTCAACAGCGCAGACAAGCGCTGCTTCACATTGGCGAATGCCTTGATGGGAATGATGGCAGACGTATTCATCAGGCGCGCATCGACTTGCAGAACCCCATCACATCATCTGCGAGCCTCTTTCGATCCTCCAAACTCTGCATAATGGTTTCTGTGATAAAGACCTGAAGACCCAGCGCTTCGATGGCTTCTCTGCAAGATTCGTCGGCTCGATCGATGACGAAGGCGTCAAGCACGCCAGGGTAATTTGAGACGTAATATTCAGCGACGCCTAGCGCCGACGTCGGCAGGCTCATCTCACCCATCATCTTCGCCGCAGGGCCCTTAATCGCGAGTCCTGACACAATCGGAGAGACTGCAATTACAGGGGCGGCGCTTTTGATCAATCGCTCGGCCGTCTGATCTAAATCCAGAATCGGCTTCACAGAAACAAATGGATTTGAGGGGCAAATGATGACAGCCGTAAGGTCGCTGCGCCCATCGAGGAGCGCACCGACTGCTGGATTAAGCGTCGCGGTTTCGATCCCCTTAAATTGGACATTCAGCACCGGCGGCTGACACTGCTCTCGAACAAAGTAATGTTGAAAAGCGAGGACATCTCCTGATTGACAGATAATTTCTGTCGCAACGACGTCATCGGTCATCGGTAGGACAGTGATTTTAATACCCAAATTGCGGCAAAGGTTCTGCGTAACCTCAGTGAGCGTGAGGCCAGACGCAAGCCATTGCGTGCGTTGGATATGCGTCGCTAGGTCGCGATCACCGAGCCGGAACCAAGTTTCACCCCCGAGTTGGCCCAGCGCCTCGAGAAACTGCCAAGTCTCGCCTTCTTGCCCCCAACCGAGCGCTTGGTTGGCTCGAAAGGACAGCGCGTACATCAGCGAATCCAAATCTGGGCATATCCTAAGCCCAAGATGCGTGAAATCATCCCCAGTATTGACCAGCACGGACAGGGCCTCTGGGGGCAACACTTGACTCAAGCCCAAAGCGAGCTTGGCGCCACCCACCCCACCCGATAGCGCAAGGAAATGGCCTTGATCTGCGGTCATGATCGATTCCCGTTCGCGGGCGAAAGCTTCATTCTATCTGAACATGTCCATCTGTTTGGGGCGAATCAGCGGTTTAACGCCCTGCGCTTCCGCTTCAGGGTTAGCTCTCCTCTGATAGCCACGAATGAGCACTAGAGGCACGCGTTCCGTGGTCTGACCCATCACAAGTGATGCACCTGCGGCCAACTCATCAGCAGCAGCCACCTGGGTCACTTTGAGTTCGGTGCCATAGATATCGTGGTCACCGATGTAATCTTCGAGCGCCGTTAAACCTGAGACCCCAATGGCAAGTCCTACGGTACCCATCCGCCATGCTCGACCCACTGAGTCATTAATCACCACAGCCAGCTTGCAATCTGATGAAGCTTCGAGCCTGTTCTTCAACCCTTCAGCGCTGGCATCTGGATCTCTCGGAAGGAGCAGGCAAAGATCTTCTTGATCCACCCCTTCGAGTGAAATATTCGATTGGTCAATCCCAGCATTGGCATGAACAAACCCCAACCGATGCTCAACGATCAACACACCAGGGCGCTTTCTGACCACTTCCACAGACTCATCGAGGATCAACTGAACCTTTCGAGGATCCTTGTCGACCTCTTCCGCGAGCGCCATCGCTGCGGCTGAAGGCGTCACTGTACGTAAATCGACGTAACAATTTTCCGCCTTCGACACAATCTTCTGCGCAAGACACAACACGTCACCATCCGTCAGTGTGATCGCCTGTGCAGCCAGCGCCGCTTCGATCAATGCTGCGAGATCATCACCGGGGTTAACCATTGGGAAGTTCTCAATGGCGATGAATTCAAGGTTCATAACGAGATGCTCAAAAATATTGACTCAAGGACCAGACGCGATCATATCGTGGGATGAGACTCAAGGCACTTGACGCTCGCTTCGCCGGGTCCGCTCCACAGCATCTGGGCGCAATGAATGGTCACCTCAGACGAGTAATTGGAGTGTGCGGCTGTTGGCCACTAGGGGACGATTAACCCTTGGGCTTGGTAGCCAAGGGCTCAAACGTGCCCAGACAGCTACGTGGCCCTAGCCCTCGGTCGACGCATCCTCAGCTGGCTCTCCTGTGATGACCAATCCAGAACCCTGAATTTTGTGGTGTCTGTTGATGGTGATCAAAACAGATGTCAATGCCTCAGCCGCCGCGGCATTCGCGATGGGCCCTGCATGCCAACCCCTCAGCCCGAGCGCCTCAACCAGACTGATCACGGTATCCCTTGCAGCCCGCTTATTGCCGGTGACCAACACATCGCACGCAATGGCATGATCCTCTTGCAAATGCATTGCCCCGACATTTTGGAACGCTGACACCACATGCACCTCTTCACCGAGATAGTCTTGAGCCTGCTGCCCCGCAGAGCCCGCTTCAGGCAATTGAACCGTCCCAACTTTTGGCGGCATCAGGGGTACTGTGACGTCGATCAGCACTTTGCCAACGAGCGCGTGTTTAACGGTGTCCAGCGTGCTCAATTGGTGCGCGAAAGGCACAGTCAGGACGACCAGGTCTGCTTGTTCGGCGGCAGCCGCATTGTCGAGCCCGGTGACATGCAGGTCTGGGAATTCCGCTAGCAGGTCTGCGGCTGCCTGTTGACCCTTCTCCAGTGTTCTAGAGCCAATGAGAATCTCATAACCCGCTCTCGACCATTGACGCGCCAAGCCGCCACCCAAATCGCCCGTTCCACCTAAAATGGCAATCCTTTTTATTTCCTCAGACATCGTTTTTCCTTTTAAGCAATATTTTTTACCGCGCACCCGAAGGCAAATCCACTGCCTACGACAGACTCAGTTTGCAGGACCTGAGCCTTTACCCGATCCCGCTCGTGCCTTGCGGCCTAGCCCTCTTAATCGAACAGACTTGAGGCCTCTGGTTGTCCTCGAGCACGCCTTCCAAATGACGAACCTAACCCATCGGTCCAGAAGTCAGTGCTTACCCTCAACACAGTCTCCGCTCACTCTGCATCTCAACGATCAATCAGGCGAGCAAATCGAAGAGATACTTGCTTTTACGGGGTTTGAAGCACCTTAGCCTCTCGACCCCGAAGGATACATGAAGGCGCAAAAAAAAAGGTGGCCGAAGCCACCTTTTTCTAAACGATCTAATCGCTCAACTCAGAATTGGTATTTGAACCCCAATCGCAGCTGCCACGAAGATTGTCCGCTGCCTGTAGCTGTGAAGAGACCGTCATCTGGATCAACACCCGTTATATTGATAGCACCCGTGTCACGATCGTAACCGTTAGTGTCGATCTGAGCGCTGGTGTTGTAACCGTACCCTCTGACAATGCCGCTCTCGTCGTCGATCAGGTTCCCGAGGTTGATGATATCGAGATAGATAATCGCCTTGTTCTCCCCAATCGCTGACCAATATTCAGGCAAATTGATTTCTTGCGTCACACGAAGGTCCAGTCGAGTAATCCAAGGTCCAGTGAACGCGTTTCGAGGCGCATAGGTGCCCTTGTAGCCGGCAAGCGAGGTGCCATTCACGTGCGCCATCACCGCGTCCGCCACTTCTGCTGAAGCGAAGTTCACGTTCGGGTCATCGGCACCCGTCGGGATATAGGCGAGGTCATAGCCACCGTAGTGACCATAAGCACCGGTAATCCCATAGCGATTGTTGTACGTCACGCTGAATGGTTCGCCACTGTGGTGGTTATAGACCAGCGAGAAACGTGTCGTATTCTCACCGAACAGCTCAACTGAGTAGTCAAGCGATGCCAAGAAACGATGCTCGATCGTGTAAGCCGACGTTTCCGCTGCGAGTTGGTCTCCATTCCAACGCTGCTGATAGCCATAGTTGGACTCGGCTTGGCTCGAGGTGAGGTTCCAAACATCTTCTGCATCCGTATTGGTATACGCTGCGAACAAGTTCAGCCGATCGAAGAACGTTTTACGCACCGACACGGTGAATGCGGTGGCACTGCCCTCATCCGTATTGGTTAGCTCAAGGCTGCCTGACGTGCTGTAGATGCCTCGGCCCTCGGCAAACGCACCATTTTGCTGCAGACCAGGATCACGGTAGGCTAGAGCCTCATTGACCGCATCATGGTTCAACTCCAAAGACACGTCATAGCCGCCAGCCAAGTTTAAGTCGAGAGCGATATTACTTCTCCATGAGGAGGGGCCTTCGAAGTCCGGATCCACATACTGTGAGGCCGA
>JALRJG010000459.1 GCA_023261215.1 Pseudomonadales bacterium
GTGACCCATCCCACGTCGGCGGTGCACCAATAGATATCACCCTCGTGGTAGTCGAAGACGTACTTGTGGGTCATGGCGGCGCCTAAAAGATACCCCGCAGTGGTGTGCAGAACACCTTTGGGTTTTCCTGTGCTCCCTGAGGTATACAGAATGAACAGTGGATCCTCAGCGTTCATAGGCTCGGGATCACAATCGGTGCTCGCGGATGCAGCAGCCTCGGCGTAATTGACGTCGCGAGGTAGTGCCATCTCGATTTGGGCATAGGTCCGCTGAATCACTAAAACAGTATGGACCTTGGGACATTCCGTGAGTGCTTCGTCCACATTAGCCTTCAAGGCAATGGCCTTGCCGCCTCGAACACCCTCATCGGCAGTAATGATGGTCTGGCAATCGGCATCGAGGATTCGGTCTCGCAATGCTTGGGGTGAAAAACCACCGAAAACGACGCTGTGAATGGCACCAATCCGAGCACAGGCGAGCATGGCGTAGGCCGCTTCGGGAATCATGGGCATGTAGATACACACTCGATCCCCTTTCTTTACGCCGCGAGATTTGAG
>JALRJG010000460.1 GCA_023261215.1 Pseudomonadales bacterium
ATGACGTCATGAAATCCGAAGCCTTTGAACTCAATACTAAATTTGCGCCGGCAGGGGATCAGCCCAATGCGATCGCGCAATTGGTTGAAGGGCTGGAATCGGGGCTCGCATCCCAAATGCTTCTGGGTGTTACAGGCTCGGGGAAAACCTTCACCATCGCCAATGTGGTGTCGCAGTTGCAGCGTCCAACCCTGGTGATGGCACCAAATAAGACGCTTGCGGCGCAGCTGTACGGTGAATTCAAGGGCTTCTTCCCCAAGAACGCGGTGGAGTACTTCGTCTCCTACTACGACTACTACCAGCCCGAAGCCTATGTGCCATCGTCTGATACCTTCATCGAGAAAGACGCCTCGGTAAATGATCATATCGAGCACATGCGGCTCTCTGCCACTAAGGCCCTGATGGAGCGGCAGGACTGCTTAGTGGTGGCCACAGTGTCGGCGATTTATGGTTTAGGGGATCCTAAATCTTATTTCAAGATGATTTTACATGTGTCCCGCGGCGAAGTGATCAACCAACGTCAATTACTCGCTCAGCTCGCCGAGCTCCAGTATACC
>JALRJG010000461.1 GCA_023261215.1 Pseudomonadales bacterium
GAGAGCTCGGCAGCCCCTTCGTTCACACCGATGGAATCTTCGATCAGCGATTTACAGGCGGCGATGCAACGTGGCGAGACCTCGTCGGTCGCGTTGGTCGATTGGTACACCCAACGAATTACGGAGCTTGACCAAAACGGGCCCAAGCTCAATAGCATCGCGCAATTGAATGCGAAAGCGCGAGCAGACGCTGAGCGGCTCGATCAAGAGAGATTGGACCAAGGCCCCCGTGGCCCGCTCCATGGCATTCCCGTCCTCATTAAGGACAACTTTCACGTTGAAGGGTTGGCAACCACCGGGGGCTCAGCGCTGTTTAAGGATTTTCTCGCTTCCGAGGACGCGACATTGGTCAAGCGCCTGAGAGATGCAGGCGCAGTGATCCTGGGTAAGACCAACATGCATGAATTTGCTTACGGCATCACCACCGTTGGTTCCGGGTTCGGCGAAACCCGAAACGCTTACGACCCGGACCGAAACCCCGGCGGATCGAGCGGCGGGACAGGTGCCGCCATTGCGGCTAACTTCGCGACCGTCGGTTTGGGAAGCGATACCT
>JALRJG010000462.1:0-275 GCA_023261215.1 Pseudomonadales bacterium
GACCACCATCGTGGTACCCGTATAAGTCCAACCAGGATCCTCTGGATGGTAAGTGAGCAGTGCTGAGGCGAGCAGGAGTGCCAGTAAAACTTGGAAAATAATCGCAGCTTCTCTGAGCCGTGGCAGCAAGACATCTAGGAACGCATTGCGCTCGTTCGCTGCCAACGGTTTTTTGGCGTTTCTTGAAGTCAATGGAAAACCTCTACACCTGACCCCCGCATTGTACCCCGATTCACTCGAAAATCACCGCCTCAAACCCATGGGAGGGATTGAGC
>JALRJG010000462.1:285-552 GCA_023261215.1 Pseudomonadales bacterium
CAAGGCATCCGATGCCGACTCAACGGCGGCATCGATTGAGCGAGCTGCCGGTCCGACTTATGGCCAAACTAAACCCGCTCAATCCTTTGCGGTGTCTTCATGAAGTTCGGTCATGACCCGCCATCACCGTCTCTCGGCCTACCGATGAACCTGAATTTCAAGTACCATTACGCGCGTCACGCGGACGTCGCCTGGGTTCTCATGCTCGACGTCGAACAGCACGTCTTTGCTAAGGCGTCGCAAACGCGAGCATCAAGACGTGGGACG
>JALRJG010000463.1 GCA_023261215.1 Pseudomonadales bacterium
TAAATCAAAAAAAAGTAAAACCAAAACTGAAGGGAATAGCCAATCTTGGCTATAGGCCTACATTTAATCAAAAAAAATTATTGCTAGAGGTTCACTTGTTTAATTATTCAGGAAATCTCTATAATAAGTATTTGTCAGTAGAGTTTTTAAAATTTATAAGAGCTGAAAAAAAATTTAAGAATGCAAAACAATTACAAAGCCAAATTAAAAGTGATCTAATGATCGCAAAAAAAGCATCATGAGTAAATCCCAGATAAACTTACCAAAAACGGCTTTTTCTATGAAAGCTAACCTTCCGATAAGAGAACCAGAAATTCTTAAATATTGGGAAGAAATTAATTTATATCAAGAACTTAGAAATTCTAGAAAAGGAAATGAAAAATTTATCCTTCATGATGGACCTCCCTATGCAAATGGAAATATTCATATTGGAACTGCTCTAAATAAAATTTTAAAAGACATTGTAATTCGATATCAACAACTTTTGGGAAAAAATGCAGTTTACGTTCCTGGCTGGGATTGTCATGGATTACCTATAGAGTGGAAAAT
>JALRJG010000464.1 GCA_023261215.1 Pseudomonadales bacterium
GCACAAAATGCCGCCTTTGCAGTCTACCCAGACTCGCTCATAACCTCTGGACGCTCTCCATGCTTCGTTTTAGCAAACTCTGCACCGCCGTTCTGCTCAGCGTGAGCGCCTCCCTGGCCATGGCCGATGCTGCCAGTCACGCTGCCGATGCCGAGCGTTTTCTCAAACTGGCCAATGCCGACAGGCTGACGGTACCGGTCTACGGTCAGGTGCAGCAGATGTTCGCCCAGCGTTTCGCCGAGGCGCCGAATGGCAAGAAGGCCGTGCTGGAAAGCTATCAGGCCAAGGCCAATGCCGCGCTGGACAACGCCATCGGCTGGAACAAGCTGAAGCCGAAGATGGTCGACCTGTACACCCGCACCTTCACCGAGCAGGAACTGAAAGAGCTCGCCGCGTTCTACAAGTCGCCGCTTGGCGTCAAGGTGATCGCGCCGGAGCCCGTGGCATTCAACGCCGCGCGTCAATATATGGATCAATGGGCGCAGAAGTTCGGCGAAGAAATCAACGGCAAGTTTCGTGCTGAAATGAAGAAGCGCGGCAAGG
>JALRJG010000465.1:0-275 GCA_023261215.1 Pseudomonadales bacterium
CGCTGATCAAGCAGTCTTCGCCAATAGAGATCACAAGATTTCCACCTCCGGAGAGTGTGCCAGCGGTGGATGCACTACCGCCAAGATCAGAGCCTTTGGCAACGAAAACGCCTTGAGAGATTCGGCCCTCGACCATGTTGGGACCTTCGGCGCCCGCGTTGAAATTGATGAATCCCTCGTGCATGACGGTCGTGCCATCGCCTACGTAAGCACCCAAGCGAACCCGAGCCGCGTCGGCAATGCGCACGCCAGAGGGCACTACGTAATTGGTCATT
>JALRJG010000465.1:285-542 GCA_023261215.1 Pseudomonadales bacterium
GCTGAGGATATCGAGCGTGCGCCCTTCGAGCCGCGCCTTCAGCTGTTGCTCCGATAATTCTGAGAGGTCGATAGGGCCCTCAGCACTCCAGGCGACATTGGGCAGATTGGCGTAGATTCCTTCAAGGTTCATTGAATTCGGCCGAACCATGCGCAATGAGAGTAAGTGGAGCTTCAGATAGGCGCCCGGTGTGGACCGAACCGCTGTATCGTCAGCCAGTAGCGTGACCAACAGCGACACGGAATGTGGATTGGCTC
>JALRJG010000466.1:0-244 GCA_023261215.1 Pseudomonadales bacterium
CTTGTTTATGAATTCATTTGTTTTTCCGGCCAGCCCCCGAAGGTGCTTGATGACAACTCCAAGGCTTATGAACAGAGTTATCTTTGATGTTCTGATCAACAAATTTATAGTAACTTTCTTTAGTATGTGTCCACCAATCATCATGAACATCTGCGCCATACTTACGGATTACCTCCTCAATCCCATCAAGGCTTACGTTTGCGGCATCATAGGCAAGGTGTATTTCACCTTCTTTGATGTTGTA
>JALRJG010000466.1:254-540 GCA_023261215.1 Pseudomonadales bacterium
AGCTGATCTATTTCTTTTACTAACTCGTCACAGCTTTCTTCTGTGACATTGCTAAGCTTTAGATTTCGAACAACTAAATTTTGCTCTCTAACGCCAACTCTATGATCTAAATCGCTCATAATTTTTCTCCTAATGTTTGTGTGAATGCTGTTGATTGCTATCTTTCATTTCTTCCATTTTCCGGTTCATCTGCGGCATCATGTTCTCCATCATTTCTAAATGATGTTCAGTCATCTTGATTTGTTGATGCATTGGCATTTCTTCCATGTTTTTGTGCATGGATTGC
>JALRJG010000467.1 GCA_023261215.1 Pseudomonadales bacterium
TCAATGGCTCGATGATCGTAACTGAGCGAGAGCGGCACGATAAGTCGTCGCTCCAGGGCATCGCCGATATAACGTGGCAGCCACTGCGCCTTGGCGACGCCCAATATCGCGACTTCCGGCGGGTTGATAATCGGCGTGAATCCCGTACCGCCGATCCCACCTAAACTTGAAATCGTGAAGGTTGCGCCTTGGAGATCCTGAGGTGCCAGCTTTTTTGTTCTCGCCTTTTCTGCGAGCGAACTGGCCGCTTCGGCTAACTGAATAATGCCCAATGCATCTGCACCTTTGACATTGGGCACGACCAATCCAGCATCTGTTTCGACCGCGATGCCAATATTGAAGAACTCTTTGAGCACCCAATGCTCAAGATTAGGATCGATAGACGCGTTAAAGCGGGGGTAGATCTTGAGCGTCAACGTCACCGCCTTAACAAAGAAGGCCAGTGGCGTGATTTTTGTCGTGCCCTCTCCCCGATGATTCAGCTCGCCACGGAAGCGCTCCATCTCCGTGATGTCAGCCTCATCGAAGTGCGTTACAT
>JALRJG010000468.1 GCA_023261215.1 Pseudomonadales bacterium
GCAGATGCCGCCGTTGATGATGTGTGGGATATCGGCCTAATTGGTGCCGAGCCTGCCCGAGCAACACACATCAACTTTTCAGATGCGTACGTGGAAATCGAGGCCACCTATTTGGTATGGGCTGACAGCAACTTCCAAACGGCGCAGGATCTGGATGCAACGGGTGTGCGCATCGCCGTATCCGAAAGAACGGCCTATGACCTCTGGTTGGTTCGTAACATCCAGCACGCCGAGCTGGTTCATCGACAGGGTTTTGATGCCGCCAAAGAGGCGTTCATCAATGAGAAATGTGAGGCGTTGGCCTGTTTGCGCCCAGCCCTGTTAAAGGACGTGCAAACGATCGCGGGCACGCGGATTGTTTCGGGACGCTTCACAGCGATCCAGCAAGCCATTGGCACACATCGGCGCCACGCCGAAGCCGCTGCTTTTCTGCAGCGGTTCTCACAACACGCAATCGCGTCACGCTTGGCGTCGTCGTTAATTAGCAAGCACCAAGTTGAGGGGCTGAGCGTCGCGCCACTGGCTTAACCGAGGCTCG
>JALRJG010000046.1:0-240 GCA_023261215.1 Pseudomonadales bacterium
AGGACGGCCGGTACAGGTCTAACAGGTGCTGGACTGAAGAGAAACAGACGAGCAGATAAGCAGGCAGAAAGACAAGGGGCGAATCACCTTGCCCATAAAAACCCAACATTTCCCCTAACAAACATTCCCCCTAAAGAGGATTGAGTGACCACCAAGAGCGACCTCGAGGCCCTACTTAATAAGCGGCAGCTTTGGCGAGCCGGTGACAGCCACCGGCAAGCCTTTGATGACTCACTCAGT
>JALRJG010000046.1:250-8943 GCA_023261215.1 Pseudomonadales bacterium
AATCTGGATGCATTGCTGCCTCAAGGGGGCTGGCCTAGAAATGCATTGGTCGAATTACTTTGCGCAGATGAAGGCGTCGGCCAGATTCAGTTACTGATCCCCGCCCTGCGGATGCTAACTCAGCGTCGACGCCAGTGGATCGCGTGGATTAATCCACCGCACATGCCATACGCGCCAGCCCTCAACGATGCGGGGGTCGTCTTAGACCACCTACTGATGATTCGAACGAAAGATCGTGAAGAAAGCCTTTGGGCAGCCGAACAATGTATTCAATCTCGTGCCTGCAGTGCGGTTCTCACTTGGCCCGGAAAAGGCATTCCTGCCAAGGCGGTTCGGCGAATTCAAGTTGCATGCAAATCCTATGGGGTGTGGGGCCTGTTATTCCGATCCGCGAATGAGCATGTGTTGCCTTCACCTGCACCCTTTCGAATACTGCTAACAAGCGAAAGCCACACCATAGCTGAGGATGGCGTCATACACCGCCATCTTGGAATCGAAGTCTTTAAGCGCGCCGGCGGGTGGGCTCATCCAAAAATCACCGTACCACTTGATCTAGGTCAACCATTGGAAGGCATTGATCAGTTCAACCTAAGCGGTCAATGGCCAGCCATTCAATCCATCACCATGCGCGATAATGAACAGGCCTTTGAAGGCCCAGCCTCCGACCTAGCCGCGACGGCAAGCGCGCTGCCAAAGGTTCACACTGAACGCCACCATGAACTGTCAAAGCCGCTAACATCGACCACCGATAGGTCAGAAGACGCTTCACACAGAACCCCTGCTCAAACTTTGAGCTCGAAAGTCATTCGGCACTCGTTGAAAGCACTGGGATCAACTCATCAAAATCCTGCCCCGATACAGTCGGTATCGCAGGAGATTCACTGACGCTTGCTTCGTGATCGCACCTTCCACCAACGCATCGCCTTTATGGCTGTGTCTCCACTTTGAGCGATTGCCCATCGAAGTGTTTGAGCGAAAAGAATCCTCGGAAGACAACGCATCAGATATCGGCTCACATTGTGCAAGCTCATCAAAGACTCGTCATCAACAAGCACCTAACGAAGCCTACGCGATTGCCGTGGTGGACTTGCATTACATCATCATGGCCAACCCCGTGGCTGAGCAATCGGGTATCGAGCCAGGTATGCTGATCACACACGCCTATAGCCTCAATGAAAAGCTACGCTGCATAGAGCAAAGCGCTGACAAAGAACATCAAACGCTCGAACAGTTAGCGCAGTGGATGTATGACTTCACGCCTAACGTCAGCGTACTGACCCCGAGCGATCTGCTGCTTGAAGTCTCCAGCTGTTTAAAACTATTCGGCGGCTTAGAACCGCTGCAATCGCTCATTCAAACCCGACTGGATCAGCTCGGTTACACCGTCCAAATGGGGGTGAGCACCTCAGCGCTGGCATCTCAGATTGCAGCCAAGAATCGGCTTGCTCAGCTAGTAACTGGCAAGCCCAAATCACAGCTCCAACATTTATCGATCGATGCCATCGGGTTTGAGGCGCCTCATGTCGACAAGCTAAGAAAGATCGGTGTTGCGACATTAAACGACCTGCTGTCGTTGCCTCGAGCAGGGCTACGTAAACGCTTGGGGTTGCCGGTTATACGCTATCTGGAGCAAATGCTAGGCGAGCGCCCTGACCCTCGACGCTGGATCACCCCGCAAACACGATTTGAGTCCAGTTTATTTTTCACTGACAGCGTGACGAGCCAACAGGCCTTACTGTTTCCTGCCAAAAGACTGATTCAGGAGCTGGTTCTTTTCCTGAATACCCGCCAACTCTGGACAGACGGGTTTGAACTCACGCTGAGTTACCGAAATAAGATTCAAGCGAATATCGCTACCCAACTTGCACGACCTGATGATGATGGCGCTTTGTTTTTACGTCTCTTCCAGGCGCGACTTGAGCGCAGCCCCTCGGTGAAAGATATCGATCAAGTGGCGATTTCCGTGGCGCACTTTTATCCCGCCAGCCTAGAGACGGCAGGTCTTTTTGATGACGATATTACGACGACAGACACTCTGTTCAACGGCTCATCGATACATGACGCTCCACGACTGTCAAAGCAGGCAAATGACTTGATTAGTTTGCTGCGTTCAAAACTCGGTGACGAGACCTGCTACAGGCTGACCCTCCATGATGATCACCGGCCTGAAAAATCCTGGAACACACATCACCACGCCTATGAGCATCGTTCTCAAGTGATGGAAAAAACCGCTGCGCACAGCCAAGCATCAAAACGTCAATTACCTTGGGATCTTCACACGCCCCCCCGCTCGCCTCGGCCTTTGTTTTTGCTACCTGAACCGCGGCGCCTATCACGATCTCATGCGCCCTCCGAACATCCATTCTTTGATTATTTAAAAGGCCCTGAGCGCATCAGTTATGGCTGGTGGGAAGGTCTTGAAGAGGATCGAGACTATTACATCTATCAATACCGGAAAAAGTCGCTTTACTGGATGTTTTACCGCCCGCTCAATCATCGCTGGTATCTTCACGGCGTGTTTGCCTAGCGTTGAAAAACGAATTGGATGGGGAAGTACCGACCCTTGAATGGCCCTTTGAAGGGGCGAAACCTCAACGCTATACTTCCGTAAAAGGAGATCGCCTATGAGCACACTCTACGACATCGATGTCACGCGCATCGACGGCAGCCAAACGTCAATGAGCGAATACCGCGATGAAGCGCTCTTGATCGTCAACCTTGCGAGCCAATGAGGCCTCACTTCTCAGTACGCAGGTCTGCGTGCCTTACATGAAACGATCGACGGGTTGACCGTACTCGGTTTCCCTTGCAACCAGTTCGGTGCTCAGGAACCAGGGTCTAACGAGGAAATATTAAAATTTGCGCAAGATCGCTACCAAGTGACCTTTCCTATGTTTGCCAAAATTGAAGTTAACGGCGATGGCGCGAGCCCTCTTTACACATGGCTCAAAGCGGCAAAACCCGGCGACATCGGTTGGAATTTCACAAAATTCTTGGTTTCGAAAGACGGGCAGGTGCTAGAGCGTTTTGAGCCACGAACCACACCCGAGGAGATCGCTGAGGCGCTGCCATCATTGCTCTCGTAGGGGCGCTTTTTTTGGGACCGCGCCTCGGCATCGTGATGCAGCCGCGGAAAACGGCTTCAAAGCCGGTGGGCCACGGATCAGCAACTGAGCGCGAAACCTGAAGGCCCCTCTTCGATCACAGCCTTGGTCACCCGCCTTCAACGGAATGATCGTTAGCCGATTATTCTGGAAGGATTAAGGTGGACATCGGTTGGATCAGGCGCTTAGAAGGGACCGTCCTTACCGGCTGGCGCGTCAACTTTGACCTTGACGCGCCTTGTGAACAATCCCAATCAGCCATCGAACCCTGTGGCGAGGCGATCACCAAGACCCGGCAGCGTCTGAACCGACTGGACATTGAGCATTGAACACCCAAACCTCATCTCACCCTCGCCCCAAATCCATGATCACGGTTTATGGACGCAATGCCGTGCTTGAGGCGCTCGAGGACCCGACCTTGGTCCTCTTTAGGCTCCATTGTGCGTCGAGCAACCAATCCAGCGACATCATTCACAAAATTGAAGCGTTGGCGCAGTCCCGAGGGGTCGAGAAAGTCACGCACACCAAGCAAGCCCTGTCGAGGATTTCTAAGAACGGACGACAAGATCAAGGCGTAGCGCTCGATGTGGTCACACCCGGTCACGAAACGCTTGAAAATCACCTACTTAAACTGCCGGTGGATGACTCAGCGCCGGAAGAATGGCTGCTGGTTGACGGCATCACCAATCCACAAAATCTAGGCATGATGATTCGAAGTGTCGCCGCATCCCCGATGAGCGGGATCATCATCCCGTCGAAGGGTAACGCCTCGATAGACGCTCTGGTGATCAAAGCCAGTGCGGGCTCGCTCTTTCGTGCGCGGATTCTTCGCGCGTCTTCCATCGAAGACGCCATTCGAATGCTCAAGGCGCATCAGTATCAGCTGATTGGCCTGGCGGGCGAAGCAACCCAAACACTTGCAAAGTTAGTCGTTCATCCCAGGCGCATCTTTGTGGTGGGGAGTGAAACCTATGGACTGTCTGACCACACAAAGCAGCAGGCTGATCAGCTCTGCCGGATTCCCATGGCGAATGGCGTTGAATCTTTGAATGCTGCCGTCACGGCCAGTTTGGTGGCTTTCAGAGCCTTGCTTCGAGACGCTTAATCCAGCCATTCGCGGGCGCTGATCTCTCGACATTTGGTGGTATCAAGCACCGTTTTCCGATAAGGTAGCGCCTCGATAAATCACCGTCTCCTTGCTCAATGCGCGCACCCTATCGCTACTTTCTTCTGATACTCTTTTCAGCCCTCTTGGGCGCTTGTGGCAGTGATCCTGGCTATGACAAGTACGCTGAAGCACCCTCTGGCGGATTAAGGGTCATCAACGCCGTGTCAGACTCGCCCGCCCTCGTGGTCGAGTACGGTACCCAGTCGATTGGCAACATCAACTTTAGCGACTCGAGCTCGATCGCCAACGTCATCCCGGGACTGAACCGAACCACCACAATCAGTTACGTTGCGAACAACGAACTACAAAAACTCGCTGAGACCACTATTTTGGTCCCTCAGGATGAACTGGTCACCGTGATCCTGACCGGCACCATGGATAACGTCGGCTTTTTAACCATTCAGGAAGACACCTCCGCTCCCGCTGAGGGTGCGACCACCACCGAATTAATTTTGGTGAATGCGACCTCGGGGTCTACCCCAGTGCAAGTTGACGTCGTTGATAGCGTCGCTGGCGAGACCCGGCACTCAATATCTATCGACGCAGGCGTCGCATCGAGCCCACTTGCCGTACCCGAAACGACTGGCCTATCGATAAACACAATCAACCCAGACAATAACGCCATCGTGTGGACTTCAGGCGACTTTACGGTTGCACCAGGGTTAAGGCCGCTCATCATTCTGGTGGATCATTACGGGCCTAGCCCCAACCATCGGGGTCTTTATCTCACGCCCATCGGCCAATTTCCGTTTGGCAATGAATCGCTGCCCAGCGCACTGACGTTAATGAATCTCATTCCCGATCGTACGAGCGTCGATCTCTACGCACGTACCGTTAGAAACTCTAATCCATTTTCCGTCTTCGTCGACATCGACGAATCCGCAGAAGCAGGCAACTACAGCATTAGCCTCCAGCAGCTGGCAACCATGCCCAGATATCGAGTCGATGGAGAGTTTGAATCGGGTGATGTGGATCTCGGTTATGGGGAAATCACCGTCTCCAATGGGGACAATACAGCCACTATCACTATTGCCGAGGGCGATGGCTCGCTGAGCAATTTGGTCATCCAGATCAACGCATCCGAGGCAGCCGTCAATGCAGAATTGATCACGCTTGCAAACGAAAACGTTTATCTCGCCATCACCCCAAATGATGTCGGCCTCACCACTTCGCTTGTACTTTCGGTTGACGATGGCGATGGCACGGACGCCGACGCGGAAGGGCTTTCAAGACTCGCGAGCAGCAACCTGGTCATTGAAATCGAGGCATCGGCTTCTCTCTTTACAGTTGACGGTGTGGCTTATGAACGCCCATCGAACCAAGTGGATGATGTGATTGAAGGCGCGACGCTCTACTTGTTCACCGTGTCGGGGGATGAGGCGGTTGAATTTGCAATCAGCGAGCGCGAGCTGATGGCGAGCGCCCTCGGTTACCTTGAAACAAGCGACGCCATTCTGGCCGAAGAGGGTTCCATCATTTTTTACATCACGCCCCCAGGCGAGCCGGATACGCTTTTATATGAGGAAAGCCTGTCCATCCTTGGCGGCGCTTACCAACTGGTCACAGCTGGCGGCATCGGTGAAACCCTAGATTTTGGTTTGGCGATTGATCCCAGGCGCCCCATTAGCAAGCATAAGGTCATCTCAGTCCTCCACGCCGCACCCTCGACCGCGATTCTCGATTTCTACGTCTTGCGAACGGGCCGCTCGATCAACGATTTCACGCCATCCGGTAATGACATTCCCTTGCTTTCTGCCGGGTTTTACAACCTCACAGGCGACACCTATCAACTGACGGTGGCCGAGTCCTCAAGCAAAACCGTGCTGGCGGGTCCACTGTCAATCGAAACCGCAACGTCTGGCATCCAGCGCGTCTTGATTTTGGATGCCAATGGCGGCGGCACGCCGCCTCAACTCGTGATTCAGGACACTGGGAGTTAAGTCCAGGCTCGGTTGGGTTCAATAAAGATCTTTTGCCACTCCGAGGACCGAGCCGCCTCGATAGCCTGTTCGATTTCATGCAGCCCGAAGCGAATCGATGTAGGCGGCCGAAGATGCCCCGCACCGAGCCAAGCCTCAGCGGCAACCAGATCGCCGCAACGAGACCCTAACAACCGCACTTCATTGACCATCAGCGCCTGAAGATCGAGCCGAGTAGGTGAGGCAATCGTGCTTTTTAGGGTGATGGTGCCTTGCGGCGCGATCGCCCGCTCGGCAAGTGCGAGCCCGCCCTCTGCGCCTGAAGTTTCGATAATCCATGGCCAGGCCGCGTCATCGACCGCATCACAACTCGACAAGCCAGCGTTGGCAAGTTGTGATCGACGCGCGTCGCTTCGAATAAACACCGTCACCTCGATTCCTTGACGCTGCAACACTTGTGCAACAAGGAACCCCAGTCGCCCAGCACCGATGACGAGTGCTTTATCGGGCAAATGATCGCCAAATGGTTCGAGCACCCTCAGTGCGGCTGCAACCGGTTCCGCGAGTGCGGCAGCCTCATCGCTGATGCTAGCGCGCACCGGTACAAGGTTCCTTTTTGGGACCACCACGAATTCCGCAAACGCACCGGCGCGATGTTTGATCCCTAAGACAGAGCGCGATCGGCAATGATGGACGTTGCCGCCCAAGCAGGCCTCACATTGGGCGCAGCCAACATTAATGTCCGCCACGACGCGCTGCCCTTTCGATGCGCCCTCGGCGATTTCACCCACAAACTCGTGACCTGGAATTCCTGAAAACGTGTAATAGCCTCGCGCTAACTCCAGATCGGTCCCACAGACTGCGGCTAGTCTTACTCTAACGAGGGCCTCGTCCACAGCGGGCTCTGGTGTGGGGTAATTCTCTTCCAGTCGAAACCGACCTGATTCTAGGACTATGGCTCGCATCAACGACGCTCTGAAATGGATTTCTAATCTTTAACTGAAAGTTTAAACCAAGCCGCAGGTGACGTGCTGGTGCAGCCCTGTGGTGCCATGAAGGTCACACATGGAGGTCTTTCACACCCCAAAACAACGAATTCATCTGGCCATGGACCCCAGCGCTCAACCATCAACCGGGTTATGCTCAACTGAATCGATAAGGGACAGGGAGCCTACTTCAGCGCTATCATCACCCAAGCGCCACGGAATTCGCGCGCAGGTTTCGAATCGAAACGGAGAGCACACCATGACCACCACGCCAGATCCCCGCCCTTGGCAAATCAAGCGCCTGGCCGCAGCCTTAGGCGCAGAAATCCAGGGGGTTGACCTGAATCATCCCAGCCAAGAATTGGCTGATGCGCTTGAGGCCCTCCTCCTTGAGCATCAGGTCCTCTTCTTTCCCAACCAACATATCAGCGTCGATGCCCACGTTGCGCTCGGCGAGTTCTTTGGTCCCCTAGAAGGCCACCCGAACATCAAGCAGAACCCGGACCAGCACCCAAAGCTCTTTCGGCTTGAGGCAAGCAGAGGCGGTATCGCCGATGAATGGCATTCAGACATCACCTTCCAAGCTCAGCCCTCAAAGCTGTCGATCCTACATATGGTGACCTGCCCACCTGTGGGAGGCGATACCATGTGGAGCAATCTTTACCTTGCCTTTGAGGCCCTCTCTCAACCCATGCAGGATCTGTGTTTGAAACTGACCGCACTCCATGACGCGCATCCTCACAACCATCCAGAACAAACCAGCATTCACCCAGTGGTTCGAAGGCATCCCGATACGGGTCGAGCTGCACTTTATGTGAACGAGCATTTCACGCGTCGGTTGGTGGAAATGAACGCCTCTGAGAGTGCCGCATTACTCAGCTATCTAACGCAATGGGTCGCCTCACCAAAGTTCACCGTGCGCTACAGTTGGACACCGGGTACGGTATGTATCTGGGACAATCGTTGCACTCAGCATTTTGTCATCAATGACTTTGAGGGCGAGCGAGTGATTGAGCGAATCACGGTTATGGGGGATGACGTTCAGGCAGCGGGAAACGTTGCCAGCTATGAGCCTTACGTCCGCCAAGGCCCCCTATCAGCGACCAGTCGGCACGACCGTCAGCTCCACTTCCATTTGCAATCCGCATCGACCCGGTAGGCTCGCACGTCGTCGACCTGAGCCGCTGCTCTTAAACGTCAGATTATTTGCCAGATAACGCGCCCAGCGCGCGGGTTGATCTGGGTGGTCATGGGCCAAGATCGCGCGTTTTCATTCCCTGCCGACTCCCCTATCATGGGGCCTCAATTTTGAAACTGAGCACAACACACCGTGAGACCTCTTGACGACATATTAGTCATCGAAATCGACAGTTGGATGGCTTCTCCCAGTGCAGGCGCCATTCTCTCCGATCTGGGTGCCCGCGTGATCAAGATCGAACCGCCTGCGGGAGACCCGATGCGAGAGATGGGACGACCCCCGAAGGTTGACGGTCCAGTCACCGAGTTTGATCTTCAG
>JALRJG010000469.1 GCA_023261215.1 Pseudomonadales bacterium
GGGATATAGCTCAGCTGGGAGAGCGCCTGCCTTGCACGCAGGAGGTCAGCGGTTCGATCCCGCTTATCTCCACCACTATCTATTTAAGAATAAGACTTATGAAGTAAGAAGAAAGATAGAAAGTTAAATATAAGTTCTAAAAAGTAGGATTTATATTTGATTTTCGGATCAATGTTATTTTAGAGAGATCTAAAATTGTTATTTAAAATTATAATGTTAAAGTCTTTAATTTTTTCGTTTAATTAAATTTCGTATGAATTTAATTAAAAAAAACAAAAAAATTTTATTATCTAAATTAATGATTATTATAAATGTAAATTTATAATAAAAAGAGAAATAGATAGAACACAACTTTTTTATTAGATATAGAGATATATTTAATAAGATAGTAGCCAAAGAATAATTATCAAAAATGCGACAGAATTTAATTCTGTTTATTAATAAGCTATTAAGGGCTAATGGTGGATGCCTAGACTGTAAGAGGCGATGAAGGACGTATTAGGCTGCGATAAGCTATGGGGAGCCGT
>JALRJG010000470.1 GCA_023261215.1 Pseudomonadales bacterium
CGTCGAGGTCAAAAAGGATCATCATTGGCGTGCATTCTCCTCTTTTTGCAGCGGGTGGCTGGGAGCTTTGGTGTGACCTAAATCAAAGCCGGCGCGCTCGCCATGTTAAATCAAAATCCTCGAGTTATCCGGCAGGCTTTTGACTTCTATCACATTGGCTTCATACGCTAGCGAAAGATCGGTCATCGAATGGATGCGCGCGCGGTCCCGGCTCACGGTCCGACTTCTTGGCCGAGGCGTCACCGTTCGCGCTATGTCGTTGTTGGGGGCGCAGTTGGTTGGCTCAATTAATTAGGCCGTCACCCGCGAATACCCAACGCAAGGTTATATGCTCAGAGGATATTGTCCCTGGCAATCATCGAAAGAATCGGCTTGAATGTTCGTGTCGAAGTTTTAGGAGCACTGCGTGCGGGTTGGAGGTTTACAACGCCTTTTGGGGCAATGGGTTCTCTGGGCATGCATCGTGTCTTTGTCACAAACCGCCTTCGCTGATCGCGTTCTGGTGAGTGCATTGAAAGGTGAAGT
>JALRJG010000471.1 GCA_023261215.1 Pseudomonadales bacterium
TGGCAGCATACCCTTGATTAAAGCGAACGCCATCTTGGGCCAGGGCGTCGATGGACGGCGTTTCAAGGCTGCCGTCTGCTGCACCGCCGTTGTATAGAGAAAGATCATTGAATCCGAGGTCGTCGGCCAGAATCAGAATGATGTTAGGCGGCCGCTCCGACAGCGGTTTGCTCGCCACCTCTGGGCCTTTTTGCCAGGGCACGTCCATGTTGGGTCCGATCGGTTGGCGCCATGCCAGGAGTTTCGGCACCGCTGCCATCAAAAGGTCGAGCTTGATCTGCCATAGGCCAGATCCTACGGCGGCGAGCACGAGCAGTGTGATCAAGAGTTTGTTTTGAAGTTTCACGGAGCGATTCCGATAAAATAATGAAATCCATTAAATTCTATGACAGAATTTTCGTCAAGCGAGGGTGCGTTGCTTGGCTGTTTCATCGTCTGTAAGGCTTGGAGATTGGGAAAGATGCGCCACGAGCGCAGCCAAGGAATGGTGAGCCGTCAGGTGCCCGCTGTGTGTCATCC
>JALRJG010000472.1:0-259 GCA_023261215.1 Pseudomonadales bacterium
TGGACCAACAATTTGATTATGAATAAGCCAGGAGATACGGGAGGTTAGAACACGTGTGTTACCACTTCCGGCCCCTGCTAGAACAAGAGCAGATCCACTATCTAAGGTTACAGCTTCGAATTGTTTTTCATTGAGGTCTTGTAAAAAACTGATTTGATGACGAGCAATTTGCATGGCAATAATGCTACATGATTTTTTAATATCTTTTATTTTTTTGACGAACTTTTTTATGGTTATTAAGTCATACTAGGTGTAACGC
>JALRJG010000472.1:280-508 GCA_023261215.1 Pseudomonadales bacterium
ATATGAGGCCTTTTTTTATTTATGAATGAATCTATGATTTACATCATGCCGCCCATGCCGCCCATGCCGCCCATGCCGCCCATATCAGGCATTGCAGGAGCAGGATCATCTTTTGGAAGTTCGGCAACCATACATTCTGTTGTAAGCATTAAACCTGCAACAGAAGCTGCATTTTGAAGCGCTGAACGAGTCACTTTGGTTGGATCTAAAACACCCATCTCAACCATG
>JALRJG010000473.1 GCA_023261215.1 Pseudomonadales bacterium
AGAAAATCAACCCCTTCCTCGTCAGAAAAGTCGATCGCGGCTTCAACGTAGACTCTTAACTCGGTTGTACTCTCCACCAAACGATGGACCGCCTCGGAGAAGACGCCTTGCAGGCTTTCTAGCGCATTCTTTGCTGCTCGCACGTTTTCGCTGCTGATCAGGTCGGCCACCGCTTCTAGCTGTACCAGATCCAATTTGTCGTTCAAAAACGCGCGTTCACTGAATTCCCCGGGTCGTGCCATTCGAGCACCCAGGTCAAGCGCAGACTGAATGGTTCTTTGCACAACCACGGGTCCGCCGTGGAGTTGGAATTCAACAATGTCCTCGCCTGTGAAGGAGTGCGGAGCCTTAAAGTAAAGAAGCAATCCTTGATCAATCAGGGCGCCGTCCGAGTCTTTGATGGATCGAACGGTTGCTTTGCGCGGCGCAGTTGCACCGCCCGCCATGAGTCCACCAATCGATGAAGCGTCGGGGCCCGAGAGTCTTACAATCGATACACCGCC
>JALRJG010000047.1 GCA_023261215.1 Pseudomonadales bacterium
AGGCCGTCCTGCCCAGCCGATAGGCCCAAGGTCGATCCATTCGATTTCAAACTGATTCACTTGAACGCCTGCCGAGGACTTGACCTTATCGATCCAGAATTGAGAGGTGTCCGCGGCCAGAACTGAGGCTTTGGAGTTCTCTAGAACCCACAAACTGGACTTACCTACCCCCTATTCGGCATAGCAGTTGATTGAGGGGAGAATCGATTTAAACACTCGATAGTCACCGTCAAATAAGAAGTCTTTGCTTTTCCGCCTGAGGCTAAGTTGCCAACGACTCAGTACATTCACGAGAACCTCCCTTGGATTCGCGAAGCATGCCATTTCGGTCGAGCAATGGCGAGGTATGACGCAGATCTGATCCGCCTTACCTGAGCGAAGATGATAGACTGCGTCGCTTATTCTCTCGACACCACAGGCCCTGGCGACTCACCATGGACGTCACCGCAATACTTGATCAGTTAAATGAAGCGCAGCGAGAGGCTGTTTCTTCACCCCTAGGACATGCCTTGGTGCTTGCGGGTGCGGGAAGCGGTAAAACCCGAGTACTCACCCAACGAATCGCGTGGCTTTCCGAGGTTGAAGGGCTTTCTCCCTTCAGCATCATGGCAGTGACGTTCACCAATAAAGCGGCCGCGGAGATGCGCCATCGCATTGAAGCACAACTCAACATGCCACTCCGCGGCATGTGGGTGGGCACCTTTCATGGTTTGGCGCACCGATTTCTGAGGGCGCACTGGCAAGACGCCAACCTCGATCAAAATTTCCAAATTCTAGATGCCGACGACCAACTCCGGATGGTTCGACGCGTCATGGTCTCGCTCGATATCGATGAAAAGAAATGGCCTCCCAGGCAGTCAGTCTGGTGGATAAATGCCCAAAAAGATGACGGCTTGCGTGCGGCGCACATTCATGATCAGGGCGATGTCTTTGTTCAAGTTCAGTTGAGAGTCTACAGAGCGTACGAGGAAGCCTGTGAGCGAGGTGGACTCGTCGATTTTGCTGAGCTCTTATTACGCATGCACGAGACGTTGCTGAATCGACCTGAGCTGCTCGCCCATTACCAACGACGCTTCAAGGCCATTTTGGTCGATGAATTTCAAGACACCAACGCGCTGCAGTATGCCTGGCTTAGAGTGCTGGCAGGCAACAGCAGCCATGTCATGGTGGTTGGGGACGATGACCAATCTATTTATGGTTGGCGCGGCGCGAAAATCGAGAATATTCAACGGTTCGAGAAAGACTTCAAGGCGACCTCGATCTTCCGGCTCGAGCAGAACTATCGATCGACTGCGACCATTCTCCAAGCGGCCAACGGGCTGATTGAAAAGAATGCGGATCGTTTAGGTAAATCACTCTGGACCGCCGATGCCGAGGGTGAACGTATTGGGCTGTATGCAGCTTATAACGAGATCGATGAGTCTCGATTTATTGTCGCGCGTATCCAGGACAGCTTTAACGGCGGTGAAGCGCTTTCTGAGCACGCGATCCTGTACCGCTCAAATGCCCAGTCCCGCGTGCTTGAAGAAGGCTTGTTGCGCGCACAAATCCCCTATCGAATCTATGGTGGTCAGCGCTTTTTCGAAAGAGCAGAAATCCGCACGGCCCTGGCTTACCTCAGGCTCTTATCTTCGAGGGACAGTGATGCCGCCTTTGAACGGGTGGTGAATGTGCCCCCCAGGGGAATCGGCGACAAAAGCATCGGGCTTTTGCGTGACTTTGCCAGAGAAAAGCAACTTTCTTTGTGGCAAGCGGCAACTGAGCTTTGCGCGAATGATGCGCTGCCCGGCCGGGCGCAACGCGCCGTGGCTGCGTTTCTTTCGACAATCGATACACTTGATGAGAGTACAGATCAGTTTGATTTGCCGAGCCTGGTGGAGACGGTCATCGATGCGATGGGACTTAAATCGCATTACGAAAAGGAAGGCGGAGAGAGAGGTCAAGCGCGCCTCGAAAACCTCTCCGAATTGGTATCGGCAGCGCGGTCATTCGACCCCGACGATCAAGTGATGTTTGAAGAGGATAGTGAAATCGAGATCTCGATCTTGGACGCATTCCTGGCTCATGCCGCGCTCGAGGCTGGGGATGCGCAGGGTGATCGTACGCAGGACGCAGTCCAAATGATGACCATGCATAGCGCGAAAGGTCTAGAGTTTAAGACCGTGTTCCTTGCAGGGATGGAGGATGGCTTGTTCCCGCATCAGATGTCCATGGATGAGCCCGGTCGACTCGAAGAGGAACGGCGGCTGTGTTACGTGGGTATCACTCGTGCAAGGCAAAAGTTGTACCTCACTTATGCGGAGTCTCGAAGACTAAACGGGAGCGATCATTACAACCGGCCGTCGAGATTTATCAGTGATATTCCTCGTGAATTGGTCGAAGAGATTCGAGCACACGAGGTCCTGGTGAGACCAGCCCTCAGCACCTCACGTCCGCCCAAAGTCCGATTTAAAACCGAGGTTGAAGGCACGCAACTCAAGTTGGGGCAAAAAGTGAACCATGCTAAGTTTGGCGAGGGCGTCATTCTGGCTTATGAAGGAACGGGTCCCCAAGCGCGGGTGCAAGTTGCGTTTGATGGGCAGGGCATTAAGTGGCTAATGGCTGCGATGGCGAAATTAGAACCTAAGGAATAGAAACACCATGGGGTTAAGAGCTTTTCTAGTGATCAGCGTGTTGGGCCTACTGGCCAGTTGTGGCGGAGCGCCGGAGGCGACCTCCAGTTCAGGCGCGGCCGAACCTCAAAAGATCTTTAAGTGGCGGCTGGTCACAACGTGGCCCAAGAATTTTCCTGGTATGGGCATGGCGCCAGAAAAACTGGCGGATCGCGTCAGAGCGATGAGTAACGGCCGGCTCGACATCAAGGTTTATGGCGCCGGCGAATTAGTACCCGCGCTCGAAATCTTTGAGGCTGTATCCCAAGGGACGGTGCAGATGGGGCATGGCGCAGCCTATTATTGGCGGGGGAGCGTGCCCGCTGCTCAATTTTTTACTGCTGTGCCGTTCGGTCTCTCCGCTCAAGAAATGAATGGATGGTTGCTCCACGGAGGCGGAATGGCCCTCTGGGAGGAGCTGTATGCGCGATACAACTTGGTGCCCATGGTGGGGGGCAATACCGGCGTGCAAATGGCAGGCTGGTTCAACAAAGAAATCAACAGCCTTGCGGACTTAAAGGGCATCAAGATGCGAATCCCCGGACTGGGCGGGGAAGTGTTTGATGCCGCAGGTGGCACGGCGGTGAATATTCCAGCTGGCGAGATTTTCACGAGTCTTCAAACGGGCGTGATCGATGCGGCTGAATGGGTTGGCCCCTTCAATGATCTCGTCTTAGGGTTTCACCAAGTCGCGAAATATTACTACTACCCGGGTTGGCAGGAGCCGGGCCCCAATCTTGAGTTCACGATTAACAAAGCGGCTTGGGACGAACTGCCAGAGGATTTGCAAATGATGGTTCGGACTGCGGCGGAAGCCGTGAATAATGATGTCCTGGCCGAGTACACCGCGCGAAACAATCAAGCCCTGAAGGAACTCACTGAAAAACATGGTGTGGAAGTTCGGCGCTTGCCCAGCGATGTTCTTGCCGAGCTCAAGCGAATTGCGGATGACAAGGTCGATCTCATGATTGGTGATGATCCACTCTATCAACGAATTCACGCGTCGTATCATCAGTATCGCCAGAACGTGATGAACTACAACGAACTCTCTGAACGGGCACTTTTGAACGTTCGAGCCGAGATTGAGGGTTACTAGCTCAGCCCGCTATTGGTAAAGCTGCTCCGGCAGCCATGTCGCAAGGCGGGGCTGCCAGACTAAGAGGCCGAGCATACCGAGTTGTATCAAAATAAATGGAATTACGCCCATGTAGATATCGCGTGTCGCAACGCTGTCGGGCGCAACCCCGCGCAAGTAGAAGAGGGAAAATCCGAAGGGGGGTGTCAAAAATGAGGTTTGAAGGTTCACGGCAATCATAACGCCCAACCACACGGGATCCACGCCCATCGCCATGAGGATCGGACCAACGATGGGCACCACGACAAATGTGATCTCAATGAAATCGAGAATGAAGCCCAATAAGAAGATTGTCAGCATCACGATTGCTAAGGCGCCCGCCACACCCCCCGGCATCTGCTCGAATAAACTCGCCACCATCTCATCACCGCCGTAACCCCGAAAGACCAGGGAGAACAGCGAAGCACCAATCAAGATGAAGAACACCATCGACGTGGTCTCAACGGTGGATGACAATCCTTCCGCGAGGCCCTGACGGTTCAATGTTTTTCTTGCCATCGCCATGAGGCATGCACCCATGGCACCGATTCCTGCGGCCTCAGTGGGAGTTGCTGCGCCAAACAAGATCGAACCCAAGACCAGGATAATCAAAACCAGTGGCGGCAAGGCGCTCTTCAAGAGCTGGTGGAGTGGCACCTTGGGGAGGTTAGCGGCAGGGGCTAATGCCGGACGAGTGATCGCGATCAAGAACATCAATACGCTATACAGCAGAACGAGAATCAACCCTGGAATAATCGCACCCGCAAACAAGTCGCCGACAGAGATCGATCGCGGGTTAAAAATGCCTAAAGACAGCTGCGACTGCTGATAGGCGCTGGCAATGACGTCACCCAGTAGGACCAGCGCAATTGAGGGTGGGATGATTTGGCCCAGCGTTCCAGTCGCACAAATAGTGCCGGTCGCAAGTTGTGGGCTGTAGCCTGCTCGGAGCATGGTGGGTAACGACATGAGGCCCATAGTCACAACGGTCGCGCCAACAATGCCAGTGCTCGCCGCCATCAGCATGCCAACCATGCAAACGGCTAAACCCAAGCCCCCAGGTGCGCGGCCAAAGGCCCGCGTCATCGCATCAAGCAAGTCTTCTGCGATCTTTGATCGCTCGAGAATCACCCCCATTAAGACAAAGAGCGGCACCGCCATCAGCGTTTGATTGGTCATGATGCCAAAAAGGCGGTTGGGTAAGGCGTTGAGAAAAATGAGATCGAAGTGTCCCGCTACCACGCCGAGGAGTGCAGCGATGAGGGATGTCCCGGCGAGGGTCAGTGCGACCGGGTAGCCGAGCAGCAGCAAAACAAAGACGGCCAAGAACATGTAGAGCGCGGCGTATTCCATCGATCTTGCTACGCTTTTTTATTGAGCATTCGGATGAGCTCGTTGAAACCCTGAAAAAATAACAGGGCTGCCATTATCGGTATCAGTGTTTTCAAAAGGAACACCCCAGGCAAACCGCCGGGCGCAGATGATGCCTCCAGAACGGACCAGGAAAAGCGGGCATAGGGAAGACTGGACCAAAAAACAAAGATCGCGAACGGCATTAAAAATAGGAGTGTGCCGGCGACGTCAATCCAGCGCTTTCGATTCTCGGGCAATGCGCGATGGATGATATCGACTCGCACGTGCCCGCCTCGCTTTAAGGTGAAGGCGATACCCAGCATGATCACACTGCCATGAAGATACAAAATGGCCTCTTGCAAGGGAATGGAGCCCACATTAAGGAAGTACCGCAATACGACCACAACCGCAGTGCCGAGCATCATCAGGAAAATCATCAGGCCGCACAGCTGACCCAGGCGTTCTGAAACAAGGTCGAGGAGATTTAAGAAACGTTGCATGGCTTGATGGCTTAGAACTGGGTCAAAACGCTGAGGAACAAGACCGCGCCCACCCACTGGTTGTTCAGGAAGGCTGAAAAACAACGGTCACGCTGACGATTCCAGATGAGTCCTTGTTGATAGATGAATAGCAGGCCAATGATGCCAAGGGCGAGCTGGTAGTGCCAGGTAAATTCTAATCGCTCACCCATGAGGTAAAGAAGCACTACCGTCAATGCTTGCAGCGCAGCAACGATGACCCGATCGAGATCACCAAACAGAATGGCGGTTGAGCGGATCCCCACGTTGAGATCGTCATCACGGTCAACCATGGCGTAGCAGGTGTCGTAGGCGATTACCCAGGATAGATTGGCTAAAAATAATAGCCCAGCTTCGATACCCATGGGCGCATCCTGAGCCGCGTAAGCCATGGGAATACCAAATGAAAACGCAATTCCTAGCCCCACTTGAGGTAAGTGGGTGACGCGTTTGAGTAATGGATAGACGCCAGCAACGAGCACTGCGCCAATCGCCCACAGCAGCGTACTGAGATTGGTCGTCAGTACCAAAACAAGGGCAATGGTAAGCAAAAAGACCATAAAACCCAGTGCCTCAATGGGCCGGAGACGGCCTGTCGCCAGCGGCCGCTGAGCGGTCCTTTTGACATGGCCATCAAAATTTCGGTCAGCTAGATCATTGGCGATGCATCCCGCCGAGCGAGTCAGTAGGGTGCCCATGGTAAAGACAAAGATCAGATGCAGAGAGGGAAGGGCGCCCGCGGCCATCCATAATGCGCAGAGTGTCGGCCATAAGAGAAGAAGAGAGCCAATGGGGCGATCTAAGCGCGCGACTTGGAGCAGCGCGAGCCATTTTTCGCGCGGTATAAGTAGGGTTGCAAGAGACATGGAGGAAATACAGTCGCGGCGCAAATGAGTTAGTATACGGGCCTTTAATCGCGAGTACAGCGCTCATCGACGCTAGGCTCGCCGTCCAATCAGTTGTCAAAGCAGTGAAAAGTTATGAAAAAGTGGCAGTGCATCGTGTGTGGGTTTGTCTATGATGAGGCGGAAGGCTTAGAAGAAGAAGGCATTGCCCCAGGAACACGTTGGGATGACATCCCCGAGGATTGGATTTGCCCCGAGTGCGGGGTGGGTAAGGCAGATTTTGAAATGATGGAAATCGATTAAGTTTATGGATCGATCGAAGCTCACCAAGCAAATTCTCATCGCGATGGTGGTGGGGTTCTCCATCGGCGCGCTGGTTCACGGACTGAACCTGGGGACGAATGCGCTGATTGGTGAGTTTTTGGTCGACGGATTGTTCTCGCTTGGAGGGCAAATCTTCATCAAGACACTGAAGCTCTTGGTGGTACCTCTGGTCTTTGTCTCGCTTGTGTGTGGCGCAAGCAGCCTTGCGGGTGGCCAGAACATGGGTCGAATCGGTTTGAAAACCGTGGCGCTTTACCTCGCAACCACGGCCATTGCCATCACGCTCGCTCTGACGGTGGCAAATGTTGTGAACCCAGGTGTTGGCATTAATATGGCAGAAGGGATGACCTTTGCTGCGAAAGAGGCGCCGCCACTCGCTCAAGTGCTGCTCGACATCTTCCCCAGCAATCCCATTGCGGCCATGGCCGAAGGCAATATGCTGCAAGTCATTGTCTTCGCGTTGCTCCTCGGCACGGCGCTCACCCGAGCAGGGGACGCGGGATCAGCGCTTAAAGCCAGTTTCGATCGATGGAACGAAGTGGTCATGACGCTGGTCATGATGCTCATGCGTGCAGCGCCCGCGGGCGTGTTTTGTTTGATGATTACGTTGGGCGCACAGCTTGGTTTTTCGGCAATCGTTGATCTGCTTGCTTACTTCTTATGTGTGTTGCTTGTGCTCGGACTCCACTTTTTGATCACCTACCCGTTGTTAATTAAAGGGTTGGTGAAGGTGAGTCCGGTCCTTTTCTATCAGCACATGACACCCGTGATGGCCTTTGCTTTCAGCACATCATCAAGTGGTGCGACCCTCCCTGTTACGCTTGAAACAGTTGTAAAGCGAATCGGCGTGCGAAATGAAATAGCGAGCTTTGTTGTGCCTGTGGGTGCAACTATTAACATGGACGGCACCGCCATTATGCAAGGTGTCGCCACGGTATTTATCGCGCAAGCTTTTAACGTGGACATCGGCTTAACCGGCTATTTGATGGTTATTTTGACAGCAACGATGGCGTCTGTCGGGACGGCGGCCGTACCGGGTGTTGGCTTGATTACCTTAGCGTTGGTGCTCACTCAAGTAGGCCTCCCTGTTGAGGGTATCGCACTCATTATTGGTGTGGACCGGCTGCTGGATATGACCCGCACCGTGGTGAATGTGGTCGGTGATGCGACGGTCGCGAGTGTCGTTGCTCGTTCTGAGGGCCAATTTGATGACCAGCGGTTTGAGACGTCTGCTAAGGCTTAGGCTTGCATTTTCATTGGTGGAAACTTCAGCCAACGATTGAGAAGCGCTTGTTGGCGGAGGGGAGAACCACCCAACAACGCCTGAGCTTGAGCATGTGCTTTTGGCAAAAGATCCGCGTCTCGCGTTAGATCAGCAATTTTGAATAAGACCTCCCCAGATTGTTCTCGGCCGAGCATATCCCCAGGACCTCGCATAGCCAGATCTTGTTCCGCAATATAAAAGCCATCCATAGAGTCTCTTAGCACCGCGAGACGCTGTTTGCCCGCGGCCCCAAGGGGTGGCTCGTACAGTAATATACAAGCGCTCGCTTTATCGCCTCGCCCAACCCGGCCGCGGAGCTGATGAATCTGTGTCAGCCCGAAGCGCTCGGCGTTTTCGATAATCATTAAGATGGCGTTAGGTACATCAACACCCACCTCAATGACCGTGGTGGCCACTAAGACTTGAATGAATCCGTCCTTGAATTGGTGCATCACGACATGCTTTTCTTGACTCGTCATGCGTCCGTGAAGCAAACCCACTTTGTGGCGATGGAGTCGTTTCGATAGATGCTCATAGGTTTGAACTGCGCTGACCATGCGATCATCGTCACCTTCGATGGCCGGACAGACCCAGTAAGCTTGCGCGCCGGAATCGCAAGCGTCTAGAAGTCGATCAACCACGTCCTCTCTTCGGCTATTGGCCATTACGCGAGTTGTAATGGGCGTTCGGCCTGGTGGCCGCTCATCGATAATGGAGGCGTTAACGCCAGCATAGAGCGTCATGGAGAGCGTTCTAGGAATGGGCGTCGCAGTAAAAATCAGTTGATGAGGTCGAGTGTTAGCCTCTCCTTTGGCGAACAGAGCATGCCGCTGTGCCACACCGAATCGATGTTGCTCATCGATTAATACAAG
>JALRJG010000048.1 GCA_023261215.1 Pseudomonadales bacterium
TCGCTCGAGCAACCGTTGTACGGGAAGCGAGTCCACCGTTCAGGCGTTCGATTGCTAAAAAGAGAGGCTTATAGGTGTGCAGCACCAAGCGGTGGTGACACGAAACGGAGAGTCGCTCGGCAACTCAGTGAATGAGAAGCAAATAGATCGAGGCGAGCACGAGTTGCAAGAAGGCAAACGCAAATGCTTTGGTCACGAACCCAATGAATGAGAGTTGAATGCGGTATTTGTGGATCAAGGTCACCGCAACCACCGTTGAGGCAGAGCCTATGGGCGTGATGTTGCCGCCTAGGTTTGCGCCGAAGATGACGCTCCACCAAACGGTTGCATCGGACGAGAGCCCCATCCCGGCTAGAATCTTTCCTAGCATCGCAGCGAGCGGGATATTGTCGGTCACTGAGCTTGCTGTGGCGCTCGCCCAGAGTAGCGCGGTGCCCCCCGTTTGATCGCCCAATGCGAGGAGCCAGGCGATCCAACCGCCGATCATGTGCAGCACTTGCGCATGCTCCATGACGTTAATGACCATAAAAAGCGTCATGAAAAAGATGATCAGATCCCAATCGATGCCGCGATAGAACGCATCGACATCGTGCCTAAATCGAATCAAAGCGATCATCGCGAAGAGCAGGGCAACGTAGCCCATGCCTAGTCGATCGATCAGGGGCAGAACAGATTGAAGAGAGAACGCGCCAATCAGAAGAACGAATAAGAGAATCGAGTAGTTGAAAAATAGGGGGCTGGGTATGCCTTCACGCTCGTCAAACTTTTCCACTTGGCGATACGCGTCCTCGATGTCTTTAGGGTCCTTTAATCCTTGAACCTCGAAAACGTGAGCGGCGAGCACCAGCGTCGATGCGGTGGCAACGACCACATAAGGTGCCGCGATCAGGAAGAATTCGACAAACGTAATACCGGCTAGGTTCCCTATGATGATGTTGGGCACCGAACTGATGAGCGTCAGGAGGCCACCGATATTGGTCAGTAACCCCTCGGTGATTAAAAAGCCCAAAAGCAAGGATGTTCTGCCCAGTCGTTCAAGGCTCACAGCAGTGAGCGAGCCAATGATGATCATTGCGGTCACGTTATTGAGCAGGGCAGAGAACAAGACCGTCAGCAACCCATAGAGCCAGAGCAACTTACGGGGATCGCCTTTGGATAGTTTGGTCAGACGGACAGCGATAAATGAAAACAGGCCGGATCGGGAGGTGACATCGACAAAGAGGCTCGCCCCAACAATGATGGCGATGACCTCCCAATCGACGGCTGGAATATAAACCGGTAGTGCGATCGATTCGCCAAAGGCGTTCACCACTGGACCAAAGGGCAACAGATCAAAGTAGGTTGCGAGGAGCAGTGAGAGAACGGCGAAAAGCCCCGTAATGAGCGACTTTTTAGCGTGAAGCGTTTCCTCAAAGGCAAGGCATAAGACCATCAAAATCAAAACAGCCGCGAAGAGCCACGTCACATTCTGCGACACACCAGCGCCAGTGCTGGCAAACGCCACAGGCGACTGAACGCTGAAAAGTAAAGCGATGAGCCTCCAGAAGGTGGAGGAGCACACGGTGCGCTTTCGCTGAGCTTGCAAGGCGCTCATAAGATCATGAGCCCCACATTCGGATAATCCACTGCGATCCCGGACGCAAGCCCTCGATTCACCGCACGATCCCCATCTCGACCATCGACGGCCACGAGCGTGGGCGAATAGTCTTGAATCCAAGAGAGATAGGTTGGCAGCATAATCGCTTGTGCGAGCGCTTGCGTCACCTTGATGTCGGGACGCGACTTAAAGATTCCAGTTAAACAACTCGTCATAAACGCCGTACTCTCGTGCAGGAGCTCTTGCTGGAGCGCGTGGCGTGTCGTTTCCGTCGGAATATCCTTGACCCTCTGGATGCTTCGCATCAGCTTCTCTATCTGATCTTGAGGTTCAACGCGCATCAACTTGAGTTCACCATCGGTAGGGGTGGCCATGACGCCCCAGTTAACGAGGAGATGGTTGTCGAGCGGAAAGTCAATCAAAAGCGCAGACCGCTTATTCGTCATATGCCGGTCGAGGCAAGTTTCATCTGACAAGACCCAGAGCGGTGCAGGATGATGCTGAATCAAAAAATCGGCCAGTCCACCCAGTCCCTGATGCCAAATCGAGTCACCCTGGCCAATGTGACGCTGACTGACGATGAGGTCGGGTTTGGGCGCCGCGAGTCGAGCCAGGAGCGACGACCTGTCGAGATCAGCGCCGACAAGAATGATTTCAATGTGAAGCTCTGGGTGTGTTGGACCGAGCCAGTCTCGAAGGGTCGCCGCTCTTTCCTCCGCTGCTGGCGAGCGCTCTGCCAGCAAGGCGATGTTTCTGAGCGGGGGTGGTGCCAGTTCGAATTCGATGCGCTCGGCACTTCGAAAAATCGATTCGAAGATGTCGAGTCGGGGGTCGAGTTGATCCATGACCACAGTTTTAACGGTAAGAGAACCCAGCTTCAATAGCTGAAATTATCTCGCCGCTTCGGAGGAGAAGGCGTTCTGGGTAAGACACCTCGAGGATTTCACTCTGAACGTCGATGCATGACAACGCGATTCGGATCGCGGTAGTCTTGGAATAAGGGTAACCACGGGTAGGCGAGGAATGAAACAGGTAGATGCCGTAATTGTTGGCGCAGGCTTTTCGGGTTTGTATTTGATGTACCGCTTTCTGAAGGCCAATCGAACAGCGGTGGTTTTGGAGCAAGGCGACGATGTCGGCGGTACCTGGTATTGGAATCGCTACCCGGGGGCCCGGTGCGATGCGGAAAGTCTCGCGTACTCTTTCTCGTTCTCAGAGGATCTAGAGCAGGAGTGGTCGTGGAGCGAGCGTTACGCGCCCCAGCCCGAAATTCTGGATTACGCAAGGCATGTGGCAGATCGATTCGGACTACGTCCTCACATCCGTTTCAATTCGAAGGTGTCGAGCGCTCATTGGGATGAAGCGGCGGGCGTCTGGACAGTGACGAGTGATCAAGGGGAGTCATTTGTTGGCCGCCATTGCATCATGGCCACGGGTTGTCTCTCTGTTCCGCAATTGCCGGATATTCAAGGCCTCGATGACTTCAAGGGAGAGCGATATCAGGCGAGCCTTTGGCCTCATGAAGGCGTGAGCTTTTCAGGCAAACGGGTGGGGATCATTGGCACTGGATCCTCCGGAATTCAGAGTATTCCGGTGATCGCTGAGGAGGCCGATCATTTGACGGTATTCCAGCGCACGCCCAACTTCAGTGTGCCGGCAAAAAATGCCCCTTTGGATCAGACTTGGGTTGAGGCTTTCAAGGCACATTATCCCGCACATCGGCACAACCACCGTATCGGAAATGGCAGCGGCTTCGGAGATTTGGATATCGAACCTAAGGGTGCTGTGGAAGACCCAATTTTATTTTCTGATGTCTCAGAGGCGGAGGCCCACGACCTCTTGGAGGCCGCGTGGCAAAGGGGTGGCGCTCGGTTCATGGCGGCGATTGGCGATACCATGATGAACCAGACGGCGAACGATTTTGCCCGTTCCTTCATTCACAAAAAGATTCGCAGCATTGTGAAGGATGAGGCCACGGCTGAAGCGTTGTGCCCGACCAATCATCCAGTGGGCACGCGTCGAATCTGCGTGGATATCGAATATTTTGAAACATACAATTTGCCGCATGTCCGGCTATTGGATGTTGCTAAGGATCCGATCCAGCAGGTCACTGAAACGGGAGTCCAGACGGCGTCCGAGCATGTGGCGTTGGACGTGTTGGTGCTCGCCACAGGCTTCGACGCCATGACCGGTGCGCTGCTGAATATCGACATCCGTGGTCGGAACGACCGAGCACTGTCGGATGAGTGGGCTGCTGGCCCGCGGAGCTATTTGGGCTTAATGATGGCTGATTTTCCAAATCTCTGGACGATCACTGGGCCGGGAAGTCCTTCTGTGTTGTCAAACATGATGGTGTCGATTGAGCAGCATGTGGATTGGGTGTGTGAGTGTTTGGATTGGTTGGACGAACACAATCATCAGAGGATCGAGGCTGATCGCGCGGCTCAGGATGCCTGGGTGGCCCATGTTCAAGAAGTGGCTGAGGGGACCTTGTTCCCGAAGGGCGGGTCCTGGTATCTCGGTGCAAACGTACCCGGTAAGCCGAGGATCTTTATGCCTTATGCTGCGGGGGTTGGCCCGTACCGAATCATTTGCGACGAGGTGGCTCAGGCAGGCTATCGAGGCTTTATCGTCGATGCCGCAGAAGCCGCGGCGAGCTGATTCAGAGCGCTTGGGCGTTTCGTGCGCCCAATGATGGGTATTCGGTCTTGACTGACCGCCGCCTGGTTTTGGCGTGTCCGCCTTGGTCATAATGGATTCAATGAAGATAACCCTGTACTCAATTGAAGTGATGTGGCGCTCGCTGGCGTGTTTTTGGCTTTTTATTCTGAGCGCGATGACATCGCCGTGGCTGTTCGCCCAGTCAGTCAAGATCCTCTACACCAACGACATCGAGAGCGTCTTCGATCCACTACCGGCCTATTGGCGGGATGACATGTCAGCTATAGGCGGCATGGCAAAGCTTGCATCTCTAATGCAGCGAGAGCGTCAGGGCGATGTCCCCGTCTTTTTATTCGATGCCGGCGATATGTTTACTGGCGCGCTGTCCAAGAAAACCGGCGGTACGCTGGTTTTTGACCTGTATGGACAGATGGGATACGACGCGGTCAATCTGGGTAATCATGAGTTTGAATATGGTTGGCAGCAGTTGGTCCGAGTCCTGCCTCGGGCAACTTATCCTGTGCTGAATGCGAACATTGTCTACGAGGGCGGCGCCGCATTTGGTCGACCTTATGCCTTGATCGAAAAAGCCGGCGTTCGGGTTGCCGTCATCGGGTTGATGGGCATCGACGCGTTCCAAAACACGATGATGCCAGCAAACCGCAAGGGGTTGGCCATTCAGCCGCTTCAATCCTCCGCGCAATCCTGGATTGATCTGGTGAGAGCTGAGGTTGATCTGGTGGTGTTGCTCACCCACCAGGGTCGCACCGCGCCGATGCAGACCAATAAGGAAAACGACTTAGAGGTGCAGCGAGGCATCGAGGAAGAGCTCGAGCTCGCAGGCGCTGTCCAGGGTGTTGATCTGCTAATCGCTGGTCATACCGATCATGGCTTGGTCGTGCCGGTCCAACACCCAGAAACCGGTACCTGGATTGTTCAAACCTACGGACAGGGGATGCATCTTGGGGTTCTCGAATTAGAACGAGATGCGCGGGGGCCTTGGCAATTACGCAACGCGGCGTTGAAACCGGTCAATGCGGACTTGCTGCCAGACGATCCAGGCGTCGCCGCGCTCATTGGCACCGCGCGGCGTCAGTTTCCAGAGCTTCAAGAAGTGGTCGGTTCGCTGACCGCGCATGTGGTAAGGCGCTACTACCACGAATCCACGATGGGCAACTTGGTTGCCGATGCGCTGAAGTCAGCCGCAGGGACCGAAATCGGCATGATTACGCCTGGCGCTTTAAGGTCAGATCTTGCGGCTGGGCCAGTCACAAGAGAGGCCGTGCTGAATGTGTTCCCCTTTATTGACCGGGTGACCCGCCTCGAGGTTTCGGGCCGAGTCTTGCGCTCGGTCATTGAGCAAGGTCTAAGGCGAGATTATGGGTTACCTAATTTTTCTGGTGTGTCGTTGACCGCCGCGCTGGGCCCACCGCCTGAGGCAACCTTGCTCGAGATATGGGTGAATGGGCAACCCTTGGATGATCACGCGAACTACTCACTCGCCACAGGGTCCTTCACGGCGACAGGCGGGGAAGGCTATGAGCAATTGCCAGCGCACATTGAGGTTCAGCTCGATCTGAGCGTTGCAGATGCCATAGCCCAGTACATCAACGAGCGCAGCCCGCTGGCCGTGCCGCCACCCGATCGGCAGAGAGTGTTTTCATCGACGTCAGACTTGCCAGGAGACCCCTAATCGCGTTGAATCGGATGGTCTGTTGGCTGCCTATAGGCGTACATGACTCAATACCCCCCAAGAAAAAGGTGGTAACGGGCGGCAGCGTCAGTGAAAGAAAGGCCGTTTGAGCTGGAAGGTATCGCTTCCAATCCGCAGATGGCGTGGGTCTAAGGCTGTCTTAGGGGCTATGCGCCCCAAGGGGCGACGAGGCCAGACGCCCAATTGTGACGGCAGTTCATGGCGTGAAGCGACCGCGCCGATCGCTGGGGCTGAAGACCCAATTCGGAATAAAGATTAATGACACGTTGGCTTAGAGAGGGAAAATTGTGAGCACAGATTTGCAAGCATTCAGGGAAGAAACCCGTGCCTGGTTAGATGAAAATTGCCCAGCGAGTATGCGCAACAAAATGGTGCATTTCGAAGAGGCGTTTGAAATTTACGACACGGATGATGCAAGGCTCTGGAAGGCTCGCTGCGCTGAGCGTGGCTGGATCGCGCCACTATGGCCGAAGGCCTACGGGGGTGCCGAACTCAGTGGGGCCGAGTACAAGGTCCTGCAAGAGGAAATGGCATCGCTGAAGATTGTTCCGCCGGATACTGGGATGGGGCTTGCGATGATCGGACCCACCTTGTTGGAATATGGCACCGAGGCACAAAAACAAGAGCATCTGCCTCGCATTGCGAAAGGCGAAGTGCGTTGGTGTCAGGGCTATTCTGAACCTGGCTCCGGCTCAGATCTCGCGAGCTTGCAGACGCGAGCGGTGATCGAGGGCGATCATTTCGTCATTAATGGGCAGAAGATATGGACCACGGGGGCGAATCACGCCGATTGGATGTTCGCGCTGGTGAGAACAGATCCCGAGGCTCCGAAGCACGAGGGTATCAGTTTTGTCCTGCTCAAAATGGATCAACCGGGTGTGACGGTGAAGCCGATCCAGTTGATATCGGGATCTTCACCTTTTTGCGAAACGTTCTTCGATGACGCCGTGGCGCTTCGCGAAAATTTGGTGGGAGAACTGAATCGCGGCTGGACCGTGGGCAAACGATTGCTTCAGTACGAGCGATCCTCGGCGCCGGCGCCAAAGAAAAAGAAATCGGTGGAGCCCTCGCTCAATCCCTACGCACGCATAGCCAAAGCCTACTTGGGCGAGGACGCGGGTAAGGTGGTCGATGTGGAAGCCAGAGAAAAGATCACCAAGCATGTGATGCTCGAGCGCGCCATGCAGTTGACGGTTCAGCGTGTCGTGGCTGAGGCGACAAGCGGTGGCGCACCCGGTGCGACCACTTCGATTTTTAAGTACGTGGGTTCAACGCTTGCTAAGGAAGGGTCTTCTCTGAAGGCAGAACTCCGCGGATTTGCCGGTGTTGGTTGGGAAGGTGAGAGCTTCGATGCTGATGAGCTTGAGTCGACGCGCTCGTGGTTGCGAGATCGTGCGGTGACGATCTATGGCGGTACGAACGAGGTCCAGCTCAATATCATCGCCAAGCGAGTCTTGGGTCTTCCGGATTAAGTCGCCCTGTTGTGAGAGGAAGCCGGCACCGAGCCGGCTTTTTTTTAAGTACACCAAACCGCGAAGTGGCGTTACTGGCTCACGGACCATACCCATCACAAGCATCTCATTTGAACTCTCATCTGCGCATCGCTTGGATCGGCATTCGCCGTCTCAGACGCGTCAAGGTGTCAAAATCCACGCTCGATGCTAGAGCGTAGGCGACAGGCTCGATCTCGCGTTCTCGCACCGCTCATCGAAGCGCCTTTGAACGTGGGTACGTGTCACGACATCATCTGAGCTGAAAGCGTGAGCGAATCCAAAGCGATGATGATGGGTTCATGGGATACGCGACGTGGCTTTGACTCAGATCAAAGGGTTCGTCGCCAAAGCTGTGGCGAAAACCACAGGCGCTGATCGCTGGTTTCAGTTCTAGCATCAAGGTCTGAGCCTTATCGAGACTTCGTGCGTCCGTCGGCGTATTCTGGTGTGATCGCCCTATGAGTTTTTGAAATGCACCATCGTCCACTGGGTACTCGCCACAGACGCGTGCTGATGCACATAAGCTTCTTGAGCCTCTTGTCCGTGGTCGTGCTATTCGGTGAATCGGCGGCCCTCGGCGTGGAGTCAGTGGCGGCTGATGCCAGATCCCGGCTGCTGGTTCATATCGATGTTGAAACCACTGGGTTGACCGCGGGCTACCACGAGATGATTGATATCGGTGTTGCGCTCACGGACGAGCAAGGACGCGTGATCGATGAGGTGTTTATCAGGATGATGCCGACGTTTCCTGAGCGATTGGATCCGGGTGCGGCTGCCGTCAATGGGTTCAGCGTGGCCCGTTGGCGCTCTCTTGGCGCCGTGTCCGAAGCCGAGGCTGTGAGCCGATTGAGTGCCTTTCTGTCTCCAAGATTAGCGCACCATGTGCTCATTTTCACGGCATTCAATGCCTGGTTTGATCAGCAGTTTGTGGCCTCGCTGCTCGCAGAACACGGCCACGAGTTTCGTGCGTTCTTCCACTACATGGTCCTGGATCTGCCATCAATGGCCTGGTCTTTGGGCGCAACGAGCCTAACGGGTGCCGCGCTGGCGCGAGATTTTGGACTTGATCCCGAAACGACTGATCCGCTCTCGCACACAGGGCAATCAGGTGTGCGTTTCAACGTTGCCCTTTACCAAGCGATGATGGCTGAGAATTGACTTAAAACTCCTCAGAGGGCCGCGTGTCCGTCTCTGTGTCAGATTCAAGAGGGGGCGTGGTCGCCCGATATTGACCGGACCAGACCCGTTGGAGGCCCCGACAAAAACACTCGAATCGACCCGACATCGCCCGAGACGTCAGGGGTTATTTGGGCCGATGCCAATGGCCTCCTCTTCTGCAAGCTGCGCAATCCGCGTCTCGTCGTAATTGAGAAGCTCACTGAGAATGGTCATCGTGCCGCTGCCAAGTTCTGGCGCGGGCGCGAGCTGTCGGGGTGATTCGCCGGTAAACCGAAG
>JALRJG010000049.1 GCA_023261215.1 Pseudomonadales bacterium
GCATCTTGCGCGTGCTTTGAAAGATAGGTCCCTTCACCGTCTGCGGTGAGTTGGCGGTCGGCCTGGTCGCTTGCCATGTTTGGTTTCGCCTGTTGGAGTGATGAGATCCTGCTTGCGCGAACCCCGTGTTGGCGCGTTGAGGTCAACAAGGAGGTGTTCTGGCGGGTGCTCGAACACCAAGGGCTCGCCGAGCATTGTCTCAATACTGCCGAGCATGAAGGCATCATTCTCGCAAATCAGGCTGACTGAGGTACCGTCAGCCCCGGCACGGCCTGTCCGACCGATCCGGTGCACATAGTCCTCCGGATCCTCCGGTAAATTGAAATTCACCACATGAGTGATGTTGTCCACATGAATCCCTCGTCCGGCGACGTCGGTCGCGACCAAGACTTTGATCTCCCCAGATTTAAATTCGTCCAGTGTACGCACCCGTTTCTTCTGAGTGACTTCGCCGGTGAGTAGACCGGTGGCGTAACCTTGCCTAAATAAGCGATCCTCCAGCTTACGAGTTGCGTCTCGACGATTCACGAAGACAATGACCTTGTCCAATTCTTCGGACTCAATCAGGTTGCACAGCACCTTGAATTTATCTTCTTCGGCCGTCAGGTAGAGCTTCTGGGTGACGGTGTCGGTCGCGATCTTCTCGGGTTCGATCTCAATTCGAACGGGGTCAAGTGTCCATCTTGCAGCCAAACGCTTGATGTCCTCGCTGAAGGTGGCACTGAAGAGCTGGGTCTGTCGGCGTTCTTTTTTTGGTGTTCGTTGAATAATGGCTTTGACATCTGGGATAAAGCCCATATTGAGCATTCGGTCTGCCTCGTCGATCACCAGCATCTCCACCTGTGAGAGGCGCAGAACATCGGACCGGCAGAAATCAAGTAGTCGACCCGGAGTGGCCACCACAATATCGACGGGAGAGGTCAGCTGTTTCTTTTGCTTCTCGTAATCGATTCCGCCGACCACGGCCATGACGCGCAAATCAGTGAAGCGCGTGAGCGCTTCAGCATCGGATGCAATCTGCATGACCAGTTCTCGTGTGGGGGCGATGATGAGTCCAAAGGGCACGCCAGCGCCTCGAGCACGCTGCTCAGGATTTTCAATATGGAATGTGATCATGGAGATCAGAAAGGCTGCAGTTTTGCCCGTGCCAGTCTGAGCTTGGGCGATAATATCTTCGCCGTCGAGGCTGTGGGGTAGGACTGCCTTTTGAACCGGCGTGCAGCTCTGAAAGCCTAAGGTTTGAATGGCTCTATTAAGCGTTTCGGGTAAATCAAGGACTCTGAAATCTTCACCGAGCGGTGCCAGGACCTCGGGCGTGTCTTGAGGCTCACGTTTTTTAGTGGCTGTTTGCTTTGATGGGCTCTCGGCGTTGGTTGAGCCTCGTTTGTCTGGGCGCTTAGCCTTCGGTTTTTTCGACGAGGCAGCGCGTTGGGTCTTCTTTTGATCTGACGAGGGTGAGGGGGCTGTTGCGCCGCCAAACCATCTTTTAAGCAATGACATGGACTGGTCCGTGAGTTTGGCTCGCCGGCGTTGCCAGCAATATCATGCTCGCTGCAGACGGCCAAGAATGTGAGGCGCTCATTATAGGGATTTAATTGAGACTTGCGAGCCTCACACAACAAGCGAAAACCTCCATTGCTTGCCTCAACACCTCAGTCTTCGGAAAGCTGGGTGCGATGCGTAAGTTGGCGTCGTGTGGATCTTGTCCATAAGGAAAAGTCGCGCCTGCAGGCGTGAGTTTCACACCGGCCTCTGCAGCCAAACGAACCACCGCCTGTGCACTGGCTCGCTTCAGGTCGACCGAGACAAAATACCCCCCTTTTGGCGCCGTGAATTCGACGAGGCCTGCAGCCGCCAGTGGCGCAAGCGCGGCATAGACCTCGGCGAACTTGGGTTCGAGAATGCGGCGATGCGCCCTCATGTGTGAGGCGAGCTTTTCAGGTGAGGATAAGAACTGCGCATGTTTGAGCTGATTGACCTTGTCAAAGCCGATCATTTGCTCGCCCATAAACCGCTCAAAACGGGTGAGGTTGGCATCACTTAATGCACAAAACCCGACGCCTGCGCCAGCAAAGGTAATTTTCGATGTGGAGCCGAAAATGGCGATATCATCTTGAGTGCCTTCATTCGCCGAGAGTGTAAAGAGATTCGCTAATCGATCCTCTTGGTCCTCCAGATGGTGCACCGCATAGGCGTTGTCCCACATCACCAGAAAGGGTGTGGGCGTCAGTTTGGGCAATGCCGCGATTCGTTGGACAACGTCGTCCGAGTAAGTGTGACCTGTAGGATTGCTGTACTTGGGAACGCACCAGATACCGCAAATGGAGGCATCTTCTCGAACCAGGTTTTCAATGGCGGCCATATCTGGACCCGAATCAAGCAGGGGCACCGCTATCATCTTGACGCCTAAATGTTCGCACAGGGTGAAATGACGGTCGTAACCAGGCACCAGACAGATGAACGTGAACGGGTCGTGACCCGCCCCCTCTGCTTGTAGTTGCTTCATGCGCCAGGAGAGCACGAGGTACATCAGGTTTAACGAACTGTTGCCGCCGGCGATGACGTTCTCCGCGGGCGCATCGAGGAGCCAGCTGCCGAGGGCTCGTGCCTCAGGGATGCCTTTGAGGCCGCCGTAATTCCTGACGTCGGTGCCATCTTGGGCCAAGTGCATCGAGTCGAGCGAGAGCAGATCGTTCGACAAATCTAATTGCTCAGTACAGGGTTTGCCTCGGGTCAGATCGAGATTGAGTTGCTGGTTAACGAACCCTTGGTACTGGGCTTCGATGGTTTCTTGGTTCATGAGGTGTCTCAGGGGGCGGTGATGGACGGCTCTGATTGAATCAGAGAGACGGATTCTTCGATATTTAACACGATGTTGAGATTTTGGACGGCAGCGCCTGCAGCGCCTTTGCCGAGGTTATCAAGGCGAGCGACCAGAAGGAGATCCTGCTCGCTTTCGAAACACATGAGATCCACAAGGTTGGTCCCGTTGACGGCTTCAGGGTCCAGAAACTTGCCATCGAGTGCAGTGCTTGGGTTGAGGGCCATGATGCGAATAAAGGGTTCGTCTTGGTAGTGTTGATGCCAGGCGTCAATGACGGCCTGACCGGTCACCTGGCGCCCGAAAGCCCGCTTTTTGATGCCGATTTCGATCAACATCCCTTGGTAAAAATTGCCTACATGTGGGAGGAAAACAGGGGCCTCTGTTAGGCCAGAATAGACCTGCATTTCGGGTCGATGTTTGTGGTCAAGACTCAACGCATAGGGCCGACAGGCCGATTGATCAACACGGGTGAAGTCCTCGATCATGCCCTTGCCGCCGCCCGAGTAACCGGACAGGGCACTCACGAACAGCCCTGCGTTGGAGGCAATCACTCCCATCTCAACCAGTGGGCGTAATGCCAGCACGACCCCAGTCGGATAACAGCCTGGGTTGGCAATGCGCTTTGAGGTTCGGATCTGATCGCGCTGAGGGCCAGGCAGTTCAGGAAGCCCGTAAACCCAATCAGGGTGCGTTCGATGGGCGGTGCTGGCGTCGATCACGACACAGTCCCCGGCAAGCGCAGCCGCTTCAATTGCAGCCTCGTCCGGCAGGCAGAGGATCAAGACATCTGCTGCCTCAATCAGGTTTTTTTTTGCCTGCGGGTTCTTTCGCTGCGCTTCGTCGATGATCAACAGCTCGATGTCGTCGCGTCGTCGCAGACGTTCGTGGATCTGTAGACCCGTGGTACCGTTTTGACCATCAATGAAGACTTTGTGCATGGTAATCGGATTCGTCTGTGCGCAATATGAAAAGCGCGGATTTTAGCATGAGCAAGGCCTGACAGCGCGCGGTTTAGGGCGGCGATCGCCGAGAAATCACAGGCCCCATAGCGGTTTCGGCGAACCCAGTCGCCAGTGTCCGGAGTTGTCGATAGCGAACCTGACTGAACCCTGCTCTGCTTGTCTCATTGAACCAGGGCGCCGAAATCGCCTGCTCCAGTGTCACAAGTGGGTGATGGCGGTCTCTTAAGAAATGGATGAACTTGAGTTGCTTGAACCCATCGAACCACTCAAGCATCGACTGCTGTAACCTTGATTGGGTGCGCGCTGCGTTTCGCAATTGCTCGAGGGTCATTAAAAGGTCTGTGGTCTCTGCAAAATCTTGAATCGCTGCATCGTCTATCTGCAAGATTTGATCTGGGGTCTCAAGGTTCCAGAGCGTGTCCAGAAGGCACTTCAAACTTTCGAAGCTCGAAGGATTGTAGAAGCCTGGCGTTCGACCATCAGAGAGGGCGTCGATGAGCTGAATCAACGAAGGCCCCGTGCCCATGGGTACTCGGGCAGAAGCGCGGTTTTCTAACCTAATGGGGCGGCAGGATAGTCGCGCTACGTCTCCCAGCTTGCGGAGTTTGTTGAGCAGGTAAAAGTCCTCGCCAGCCGCACGCTTGGGCATGCCTCTCGCCGCCGCATAGGCGCCTGCACGAACGCCGATCAGTGACCCTAGCGTAGGATAAGCATACCGAGACCCCGCGTATCTCAATCCCGATTCATAATGACGCAGGCGACATTCGAAGAGTAGCGTGGCGCGCTTGGCTTCATTTGATCCGGATAGCCGGTGGAGATAAGGGAAGACCACAGCGCCCGCCTGTTTTGGCCAAGACGTTGAGAAATAGTCTCGAGGTAAGGTGGCGTCGGCGTCGGTTAAATAGATGCGGTCTGATTGAAGCACGCCCTGTTGGTGCAGCTTGATTGCGGCATCGACGCCAACTTTGCGGGCAAGGCCGACGCCTTGTTTTGGTGGTGGGTAGTGTCCATCAAGACAATATTCGAACACCAAAAGTTGTTGCGCCTGGCCATGGGTTCTGAGCGACCAGTGGCGGCCAAAAGCGATGGTTGGCAGAGCCCCCATCGCCCTGAAGAGATTCAGAGTAGGCGCATCCTCTTCGGGCGCGTTGATCACAAGGATGGGTAAACAGGTGCTTGGAAGCGACTTGATCAGTTGTCCAATCGTAGAGGCTGATTCCTGAAAAGCGGGAATCACAAGGGCAACTTCAAAGATGCTTGGGACCGCCAGATCCGAGATTTCTGGTTCCGCAAACTGGGTCAGATACTTCTCAATGACGCGATCTTTTCCCTGCGATGGGCGCTTTAAATCTTCGGACGTGTCGGGTGGGTCCATCAATGCAGTCGGGCGGTAATCGGCAGTGAAGTTAAAATTTCGGCTTCAATCGCCAGCCAAAAATCTAGGCGTGGTTCAATCAACGCGTGATCAAAATAGTGTTCGGCAAGATCGATAAAGAGGTGCTCGTGCTCGGCCTCCGAACGCGCTAACACCTCATAAAATCGTGCTGTTTTAGGGTCTTCGATGGCTTGGGCTAGCAGGCCGAAGCGTTCGGCTCCTCGAGCCTCGATCACCGCGCCGGCGAGCAGCCGATCCAAAAAGTAAGCTTCGCTGTCCTTTTGGAAATGCCGTCTGAGTTGATTGACGTAAGGGTCCTTTTCATCATCTGTGAGATACAGGCCTCGCGCTTCGATGATGCGATACACCTGACGAAAATGATTCATTTCCTCAAGCGCAAGATCGATCATTTGGGATACGAGTCGAGCTCTGTTGGGATAATGCGCCACCATCGACATGGCCATAGCAGAGGCTTTGCGCTCGTTGGCCGCGTGATCCAGAAGAAAGTGATCGAAGTCTGCAAGGACCACAGTGACCCACTCTGCTCGAGACGGGACCCTCAGCGCGAAAGACGAGGCCAATTCGGACACAGACGCGGTGGTCATAGGCATCGGCGGATGAATTGAGCGAGATCCTCGATCTCCTCCATGCAAACTTGATGGCCCATGGGGTAATCGTGCCACTCAACGTCGTAAGCCATGCGAATCAGGTTTTCCCTCGACGTTGCGGCCCGCATGATTGGGATCATCGGATCCATCCTGCCATGCCCGAGAAAGATGGGAATGCCGAGATTGGCATCGGTACGCTCGCGCTCGGTCGCGTTGGCGTCATGTAAGTAGGTGGATAGGCCAACGACACCGGCAATTCGAGTCGGCTGCCTCAGTCCGACCTCGAGTGCCATGACGCCCCCTTGAGAGAACCCTGCAAGGATGATTTTGTTGGGCGCAATGCCCTGGTCCATTTGGTCTTGGATGAGGGCTTGGATCAATTGCGCCGACGCCTTGATATCCTCGGCGCCCGAAGTTTCAGAGTGTGGCACGAAGTCGTACCAGGCTCGCATGGTCTCGCCGTTGTTAATCGTGATGGCACGCTCTGGGGCGTGAGGGAATATAAAACGCAGATTCAGGTCATCAATTTTGAGCTCCGGCACGATGGGCTCGAAATCGTGACCGTCAGCGCCCAGGCCATGGAGAAAAATCACTGCCCCAGCGGTCGGTTGGTCGGGTTCTATGAGGATGTGATCAAGCATGATTTGAAGGATCATCGTGAATGGGTCCGCAGAGGATACCGCGTTGCGGATGGCCTTCCAAAATCCTTTCCACCTTCGGATGCTCGGATGAGTGACAACCCAGGCCATTTATTGCGCTGGCAGGAGCACTTGTGCATAAATGGTCGCTCTTATCAGTGGAGGAATTCTCATGGGGCCGTTATCCGGATATCGAATCATTGAGCTCGCTGGCATTGGACCGGGGCCTTTTTGCGGCATGATGCTTGCCGATATGGGCGCTGAGGTGATTCGGATCGATCGCTATGGGGCGACAGCGAGAGGCCAAGATGTGCTGGGTCGTGGGCGACAGTCGATCGCGCTTGATTTAAAGAAGCCGGAAGCGAAAGAGGTGGTGCTGAAGCTTTGCGAGAGCGCCGATGCCTTGTTCGAAGGCTTCAGACCCGGCGTAACAGAACGCCTTGGATTGGGCCCAGAGGACTGCATGGCACGGAATCCCAAGCTGGTCTACGGTCGGATGACGGGGTGGGGTCAAGAGGGTCCCATGGCCCAGGCCGCTGGACACGACATTAACTATATTTCGCTGGCGGGCGCGCTGCATGCCATTGGTCCAAAGGGGGGCAAACCGGTTCCTCCCCTTAACTTGGTCGGCGACTTTGGGGGTGGTGGAATGTTGCTGGCCTTCGGTCTGGCCTGCGGCATGCTCGAAGCGAACAAATCAGGCAAGGGCCAAGTGGTGGATGCGGCCATGGTTGACGGTGCGGCGACGCTCATGGCGATGTTTTTCACGATGTACGCGGGCGGAGTCTTCAAGGAAGAGCGGGCCAGCAATATGCTCGATGGTGGCGCGCACTTTTACGGCACCTATGAGACCAGCGATGGGAAATACATTTCTCTTGGGTCCATCGAACCTCAGTTCTACGCCTTGCTTATTGAAAAAGCGGGTTTGAGCGCTGAAGAGTTCGCGCCACAAATGAATCAGCAACATTGGCCCGCGCTGCAATCGAAATTGACTGAAGTCTTTAAGACCAAGACACGGGATGAATGGTGCGCCATCATGGAAGGCTCGGACGTCTGTTTCGCGCCCGTGCTATCAATTTCAGAGGTCGCGAGTCACCCGCATAACGCGGCCAGACAAACGTTCCAGAATCTCGATGGTGTGGTTCAACCGGCACCCTCGCCGAGATTCTCTAGAACGTCGCCCCAATTATCCACCGCCTCACGAAAACCGGGTCAGGACACCCGGGCCGTGCTGGAATCGGCGGGTTATGGTGCGGCTGAAGTCGAGCAATTGCTTTCTGATCAGGTGGCATCAGAAGCATCCTGATGATGGGGGCTGATTACCACGAGCAATACGCTGAGTGGGCCGCTGGGTCTGATGCGTATTGGCAAAAGCAAGCGGATGAGTTGGCGTGGTTTAAAAAGCCCGCAGTGGTGTCCCGCATTCGAGAGGATGGATTAGCTGATTACTTCCCGGACGGGGTGCTGAATACTGCGTTTTTAGCGCTGGATCATCAGGTCCAGAGCGGTCGCGGTGAACAAGTGGCATTGATCTATGACTCGCCAGTGACCCAAACGGTTCAGCGCTGGACATACCAAGAATTACTCGCAGAAGTAGAACGCTTGGCTGGGGCACTTTCGGCGATGGGTGTGGGATTCGGCGATCGCGTCATCATCTATCTGCCTATGGTGCCTGAGGCCGCCTTTGCCATGCTGGCTTGCGCGAGACTTGGCGCGATTCATTCGGTGGTTTTCGGTGGGTTTGCGCCCAGAGAGTTGGCAACACGTATCGATGACGCGACGCCCAAGGTGTTGCTGACGGCCACCTGCGGCATTGAATTCGAGCAAGCGATTCCCTACCTACCCCTGGTGGATGCAGCGTGTGAGCTCGCTGAGCATAAGGTATCGGCACGTCTCGTTCTGGCGAGGCCCGAAGTGCCCTACCGCTTAAAAGCTGGAGATTTAGATTGGCGCGAGACCGTCAGCCGGGCTGAGCCTCATGCGTGGGTTGAAGTGAACGCAACCGACCCGCTTTATATTCTTTACACGTCGGGCACAACGGGTAAACCCAAAGGCGTCGTTCGCGATCATGGGGGGCATGCGGTCGCGCTCATGCACAGTATGAAGGTGCTCTATGGTGCCGAGCCTGGCGACGTCTTTTGGGCAGCATCAGATGTCGGCTGGGTGGTGGGTCATTCCTATATCGTCTACGCGCCCCTATTGATGGGATGCACGACGCTTTTGTTTGAGGGTAAGCCCGTTCGAACGCCTGATGCAGGCACCTTCTGGCGAGTGATGGCCGAGCACAAAGTGAACATTTTTTTCACTGCCCCTACGGCCTTTCGCGCCATTCGGAAAGAAGATCCAGAGGGTTCGCTGATCAAGCAGTACGATTTAAGTGCGTTGAAGGCATTGTTTTTAGCGGGTGAGCGGACCGATCCTGCGACTT
>JALRJG010000004.1 GCA_023261215.1 Pseudomonadales bacterium
CCAGCCGAACGGCGTGATCTGACCCGCATGGGTGTGACCACTCATTGTCAACGCAATACCATGTTCTGCAGCCGCTTCGAGCCCTGAAGGACGGTGGTACAAGAGGATGCTGCACTGATCTGCAGCCACCTTGAGTCGCTTCAGCTGAAGACCTACCTGCTCTTCAACATCAGCATCTTCAATCCCGATCAGTTCAAGATCTTCCCGAATCTTGACGACTCGATTATCCAAGACCGTGACACCCAGTTCATCGAGTCTCATCAGGATTTGATCCCAATCCTCGTACCGCTCATGGTTTCCAGACACAAAGTAGGTCGGCATCGACAGCCCTCTCAACGACGCCAATTGCTCGACTGAAATCCCTGCTTGATCAATAAAATCACCTGTTATGACCAGGAGATCGGGTGCAGCTTGATTCACTTGACGAACCAACTGAGCCAGAAAAGCCGGATCGCGTGAGCCGATGTGAACATCGGTGATCTGCGCGATATTGATCGGGCTTGAAAGCCCCTCGAGAACGCGCTGGTGCACGACCCATCGCGGTTGGATTTGCCACAGCCCCCGCAAGGTTGCGAAGAAGAGCCCTAATGCGAGCAAGAGCACCGCGGCGCTATTCGACAAGCCAAAAAGTCTGGCGAGATCAAGCACCACGGTCAATAACCACCAAGTGGGCAACAGCCCAAGTGGCAATTCAAGCACCTGTTTCAACCGCCTGACGCCTCTGCTGGACACCTGACGCAATGGCCATCGACAAATGAGCGGTGAAAAAAACAAGAGTAGGCCGCAACCCCATTCAATTGGCGACGGCAGCGACGACCACACCATGAGTCGCCAGATTGGATAGCCCAAAAGCGCGCCCCAAATCAAAACGCCCCAGACAAGGAATCGACCTCGTCGGAATCTCGCGCGTTTTGATCGGGTTGCTGAAGCTTCCTGTCTCTGCCCTGCCGAGGATTCAGGTGTCGAATCAGACATGATAAGAGACCCGGCTTAAGCCTGGCGCCACCAGTTAACGCCCTCAGCATCCTCCTCAGCCACGAGCATCCGACGTTCTCGTGCGCAATGGAGATGCGCCAAGGCTTCGCCTGTGGCGGGGAAGTAGCTGAAGTCGGTGATGGCACTCTTGAAGAGCGCAGGGAAAACGTCCACTGCTCTTTTTGGCGACGCACAAAGATCGTAGAGTTTTTCCAATGCGACCTCGTGCCAATCCACCAGCGCGGTCAACCGCTCATGCACGCCATAAAAAAGTGACTCATGCGCGGGAAGCACGAGCAGATCGGGTGGTAAAACCTCTCTGAACCGCTCGCAACTTCGAATCCATTCACGCAATGGGTTCGCATCGGGTTCTGAAGGCTGGACGCTGACATTCGGCGTGATTTTCGGCAGGATTTGATCACCCGCAATGATCAATTTCAGTTCCGGACAATACAAACACACGTGCTCAGGGGCATGACCGTGGCCGATCAGGGCTCGCCATTCCCTGCCATTGATTTCAATGTATTGGCCGTCTTGGATTCGTCGATAGCCCGCGGGCAGCGGCGCGAGGCTCGCACCAAATTGACCAAACCTTTCTCGATAACGGGTGAGTCTCGCTTCGTCAAAGCCGGCACGGTGATAAAAACGAATTGCATCCTCAGGGACATCTTTCGGGCCGTCTCCCGCCATCACTTTGCACATGTAGAAATCACTGCGGCTCATCCAGAGCGGACATTCGAATCGGTCGACCAGCCAGCCAGCATTGCCGGTGTGATCAGTATGCAAATGCGTCGCAATAACCCTGTGAACTGGATCGCTGCCGATAACCGAGGCGATCAATTGATTCCAGCAATTTTGAACCTTTTCTGAGTGAATGCCGGTGTCAACCAATGTCCAGCCGTCATGATCTTTCAGGAGCCAGACATTGATGTGGTTCAATCGTCCCATGAGGGGCAATCTAGCCCAATACACACCCTCGGCGACTTCGGTTACCTCGCCATCACCCGGGACTTGGTCTGTAAACACATACCGCAGCGGATCAAATCCGCGCCTCGATTTTTCCTCTTTGGACACGTCGACTCCTTTCGTCGATTCTTGATGCTTCAATCGGCCAATTGACGTCTGGCTTTAGCATCCTACATTTGGCTGGCTAACTGTTTCAGCCTGAGCAAGTTCGGGTACTTTCGGTCTAATGGGAAACTGACGCAATCTGCTTTGCCCAGCGACTTGGACCACGTCGGGCCAAAACAACCCAAATCAGCGCGCCGATTGGGGAACAGGCCAGGCCCGTGCAAACAGAAACGAGGGCGTGGTGTCCGTTACCCAAACGCTGATCTATACTGGGCCGCCTTTTTTGAAACCGAACCCATGAATGATATCACGCGCCCTGACAGGGGCCCCTCCAGCGAGCCGTTTGATGCGGAGTACGCCAAACAGGTACTCCTAGCGAGTCTGGTGATCGTTGGGATGGGTTTTTCTGTCTTGTTCCCACTACTCGCCCCCATCGGTCGAGAGATCGGCCTGAATGAAATCCAGATCACCAGCATTATTGGCGTGTCGTCAATTACCGTATTCCTTGCCTCGCCTCGATGGGGACGACTCAGCGATCGCTGGGGCCGCAAGAACATCATGCTCATCGGGCTTTTTGGTTTCAGTGCGGGCACGCTGCTCTTTAACTCCGTCTTGCTCGCAGGACTCGAGGGCATTCTTCAAGGCACAGGCCTCTTTATCCTCTTGATCGGAGCGAGGATCTGCCACGCAGCTGTAATGTCTGCCGCGATGCCCGCTTCGACCGCCTATATGGCCGACATCACAACCGTCGAAAATCGAACCAAAGGCATGGGTGCTTCGGGCGCAGCGAACAACCTTGGTTCGATTCTCGGCCCATCGCTCACAGCGCTCGCCTTTATATCCCTCCTCTTCCCACTCTGGTTGATGGCGGCACTTGCATTTATGAACGGCTTGCTCGTGTGGCGATTTCTGCCTGACGCACCAAGAGCGAAGGTCAACCCTACAAAGCCCATGCACAAGGTTCGATATTCTGATCCGAGAATTCGTCCGTTCGTCATCGTCGGCGTCCTGATGTTCACGGGGTTTGCCCTTGTACAACAAACCATGGGGTTCCGGTTTCAAGACGCGTTGTCTCTTTCGACAACCGAGACTGCCAAAGTCCTTGGTCTTGCGATGATGTGCTCGGCGGCTGCCTCCTTGTTTGCACAGTCGGTCGTTGTGCAGCGAACCCGCCTTGCACCCTTCCAACTCCTGAAACTGGCGATTCCACTTTTGACCATCGCCTTCATCGTGATGGCCGTGAGTGAATCCCGATGGGTGCTCACCGGGGCTATGGTCATCCAGGGCTTCGCCATGGGCATGGCGGGACCTGGATTTACCGCAGGCGCATCACTGTCCGTCGAAGCAGAGGAACAAGGGGCCGTCGCCGGCGTTATCGCCAGCTGTGGTCCTTTGGGTTTTTGTGTGGGTCCCATCTTTGGCGGCATGCTGTACCAAGTCCTGCCTCAGTTACCTTACGCAGTCGCCGCAATCATGTACGTCGTGCTCACGTTCTCGATGGGTCGGCTGAGCCGCGGCGTTCGTCAAGCCTAGGGATTGGGTCTTCGTGTCATCAGCGTTATTCTTAACGTTCACCCCATCAACAGCTCACGCACGAATGCTCCATCGCCGCCAAGACAACCCGAGCCAAAGCCATGGCTGAGCAAGGCCCCGCACCCGCCACTGACGAAAGCTTTAAGGCGTCTATGCGCTTTACGGCGACGGGGCAATTGATTCACGCTGAGGGTCCAATCTATCGAATTCTGGGCTGGCCGGCGGCCGAGCTCTACGGGCACCGACTGCCTGAACTGGTTCATCGAGCTGACCACACGCGGCTCGAAAGGTTTTTGCAACACCCTGCGGAAGGTGCGCACTCAAATGCCCTCCGAATCATGCATCAGGTGGACGGCTGGCGGTGGTGCCAGCTCACGTGGTTGCGCGGTCACAATGAGATTTCAATCCGCAACACAGCGGTGACTTACGATCTACAGTCGCGCCGAAAAAGCGATCGATCGCGACGGCCCAGTGGGCCGAGGCCACTGGATCCACTACTCAGAGCGTTGAGGCCGATCACAGATCGATCAAAGTTTATTCTTCTTGTTGGTGACGAGGGCCGTATCCGATACATCAGCCCGAATTTTCTCGAAGCGACCGATCGACGACCTGAAGATATCGACGACATCAGCTTTGAACAACTTTGGCGGGCTCTTCGCATCGAGTACACCTCGCCAGGTGGCGCGGAGCGATTTTTAGCCGGCGTCTTCAACGACAAACAGGCGCGCCTTGAGGCTGCGACCTTTTCCCCTTTAAAAGGCGAGCCTGTGTCACTCTCCTTGGAAGCGCACCGGTTGCCTTGGGACGACGCAGAATTGGTGCTCATTGTGGGCACACCGCTCACTCATCGGAATGACGCGATCGCTGCTCGATCGATGAGTGATCTACAAAAAGAATCGCTGGGCGCCTTAGTCCACGAATTAAGGAACGTGCTCAACATATTTACCGGTCACACTGGCTTGCTGCTTGGCACGTCGCTCACGGCAGAGCAAGAGACGTCGGTGGCACAACTTGTCAAGTACGCTGAGCACACGGTGGCACTCAACGAATCGCTCGCGCTCTTGCCGCACTTCTACGAGGACGCGTTCGAAACACTTGACCTCGCGGGGGCCCTCCGCCAGAGCGCCCCTCTGCTCAAACTTCTTTGGCGCGACACAGAAAGTCTGACCATCGATCTTATCAGTGACGACCTCCAAGCCAATATCAACAAAGGTAAAATCGTGGCTGAGTTGCTTGAAATGACGCGCGCATTGAGACGGCAAGCATCATCCTCTGCCCGATTAAGCATTACTCTCGCTCGTGAGGATTCTGAACAGTCAACTGACTTCTTGGAAGTTCAATCTCACCGATTTCTGGCGGCGATTTCGTTAGAACTGACCGCGGATAGTGAGACCATGAGTCAATCAACGGCTTTAGCTTCGGTTGATCAATTACAGACGAATGCTTCGAATCGCCTTGAGGCCTCAACGGCGCATCTTCGCGACTTTTTGACAAGTTGCGGCGGGACGCTCACCACCACGCTGACGGATGAGTCTCTCAGAATGGATCTCAGAGTACCCGATCTCAGCCGCTCAGACTCTGATGATGACGACAAGACCAAAACCCGCACCGTGTTGCTGATCGAGGACGATACAGGGGTCCGAGATTTGGTGGTTATTTTCCTAGAATCCATTGGGATGGACGTGGTCACGATTCAGTCGGAAGATGACCTCAAAGCATTGCCCATGACGAACTACGCGCTGATCGTTTCCGATGTCATGCTTCCTGGCGCGCGCTCCGGCCCCGAGCTGGTCGCCATGGTGAGAAGACGTCAGCCAAACCTTCCCTGCCTCTTTATTTCGGGGTACAAGCAAGGGGTCCTGAAAGACGAGGACCTAGAATCTGATCTGACCGATTTTCTGCCTAAACCATTTTCAAAATCTGCTTTCCTTAATAAAGTGCGAACGTTTCTCCCGGCGGAAAATTCAGCGTCGTAGCGAGCCTGAACGTAGAGGTCTCGCTGAGCGATGGTCTTTCGGTAACGCAAAGCGCAGCGCCGTTGCCCCTTTGAGACCCAAGTTACTGAGCACATCACGCGCCCTCAATGCGGTGCGACTAGTGGTAAAATGCGTTAGGACTTTTACTGAATCGCCATCGCATTACGGCGTTGGGTGCTCGTCGGCTCGGTCAATCTTCATCGCGAGCCTGAACGTGGCGCCTAGGCGAAAGATCATCAACATCCAGATCAACGGTCACACTGACCGTTTGATCCTTTTCTCGGAAAACGGGTCGGCATACCATGATCAAACTCACCCCTCTCTACCTATTCCTCGTGTTACTCGGCCCTCTAGGATCTTCAACCTATGCCAAGGAGACTGGGATCGGCTCAGGCGCCAGAGCGTTTGCACAACTTGAACAAGCACTACCCACACCCAATGCGTACCGAACCGCATCAGGGGCGCCAGGCGTCAGCTATTGGCAACAACGCGCGAGCTACGACATTAAGGTGACCCTTAATGAACAAACCAAGTCTGTGCGTGGCGAAGCCAGCATCGACTATGAAAATCGCTCGCCCGATACCCTTCGGTACCTTTGGCTGCAGCTGGATCAAAATCGATTCCGAGACGATTCCTTGGATTACCTCTCAAGAACCAGTGACAAGGACCAAGTAGGCTTCGGCTTCATGCGCGAGTTTCAATCCCGAAAGGATCGGGACTATGGGTATCAGATACGGTCGATTTTGGACGCCAAAGGTAAGGCACTCTCCCACACCATCGTCGATACCATGTTGCGCATTGATTTAGACAAACCGCTCGGGCCAGGTGACAAGGTTCGTTTTTCCATTGACTGGGAGTACCAAATCATCGAGGAAGCGGCGGTTGGGGGTCGAGGGGGATACGAGCTGTTCGAGGATGGTAGCCAGATCTTCTTTTTGGCCCAGTGGTTCCCCCGTCTTGCGGCCTACACCGATTACGCCGGCTGGCAACACAAGGCGTTCCTGGGACGCGGCGAATTCACTCTGGAGTTCGGCGATTATAAGGTTGCGATCACGGTGCCCAATCATCATATCGTATCGGCAACCGGGGAATTGCAAAATCCAAAGTCGGTTCTCTCTGAACAGCAGTGGCAGCGTTTGAGCAACGCGGGCAATGAATTGAGCTTTATCGTGACGCCGGAAGAAGCCAAAGCCAACGAGCTCACAAAAGCGACAGGCACCAAAACCTGGGTTTTCAAGGCGGACAACGTGCGTGACTTCGCCTGGGCATCTTCAGAAAAATTCATTTGGGATGTTCTGCGTCATGAGCAACCCCAGGCGAAGCACCCTAGCGTACTCGCTATGTCGTTCTACCCGAATGAAGCCAACCCCATCTGGGGCCATTACTCGACTCACGCGGTCGCCCACACGCTTGCCGTTTACTCTCGATTCTCCTTCGATTACCCCTACCCCACAGCACAATCGGTGAACACGTGGGAGAGTGGCGGCATGGAATATCCCATGATCACGTTCAATGGCTACCGCCCAAAACCCAAAGGCAGTGCAGTCAAAACCGGCGTCACGGATGACGACCATAAGCAGGAGGACGTTGAGGAGGAAACGAATGAGATCACCTACTCCAGGCGAGACAAATATGGCCTCATTGGCGTCGTTATCCACGAGATCGGGCACATCTATTTCCCCATGACTGTCAATTCCGATGAACGGCAGTGGACGTGGATGGATGAAGGCATCAACACCTTTTTGGAGTACATCGCCGAACTTGAGTGGGAGGAAAACTTTCCCGCTTTTTCTGGAAAAACCAATGTCTTGGATTACATCCCCAGCTACATGACATCGACCAAGCAGGTTCCAATCATGACGCAGTCGGACTCAATCTTGCAGTTCGGCCCCAATGCTTACAGTAAACCCGCGGCGGCCCTTACCGTGTTAAGGGAGACCGTGATTGGGCGCGAGCGATTCGATTTCGCGTTCAAGGAATACGCCCAACGCTGGAAATTCAAGCGCCCTACCCCAGCTGACTTCTTTAGAACCATGGAAGATGCCTCAGGCGTTGATTTGGATTGGTTCTGGCGCGGATGGTTCTACACCACTGATCATGTTGATGTCGCGATCACTGATGTCAGAACCTATCAACTAAGGACCGCGGATCCTGATCACGATTTTCCTCTCGATCGAATGGAGAATCAGATGCTCGAGCCGGCACCGATTTACGAAGCGAGGAATCGAAACGCTGGCATCATCCCTTACATCGATCAGCATCCCGAGCTGCGTGATTTCTATAATGAAAATGATCGCTTCACCGTGACCAACAAGGATCGGAACCGGTACACCAGTTTTATCGAAAGCCTTGAGCCATGGGAAAAACGCACGTTTGAGCGAGCCGTGTCATCAGGCGCACACTTTTATTTCGTAGACTTTGAGAATCTCGGCGGATTGGTTTCACCGCTTCCGCTGGATATCACCTATCAAGATGGCAGCACGAAGGCCCTCACACTGCCCGCAGAAATCTGGCGACGAGATGCAGAGCGGGTCACCAAACTTTTCGTTGAAACAAAGCCGATCGCGCGCATCGATCTCGATAAGAATCATCAGACGGGGGATGCAGACTTTACGAACAATAGTTTCCCACAAGCGATCAAGGCGTCACGGCTCGATCTTTATCAATACCAACGCAGCAACAAAAACCTGATGGCAGAAATGTTGGTAAAGCTAAAGTCTGAGCGAAAGGATGGTGAGGACTCGTCCCGTATCCTACCCCTCTCACCGGACGGCCCCTAGGGGTGAGGGGCTGGCTGATCCTGGCGCGTATCGGGTTTGCGTTCCCGCCCAAAGGATAAGTCCATCATGAGCAACCATCCCAAGGCTTCTGTGAGCTTGAGCGCGATTGACCGACGCAGCACGTTGATGCAATTGATTGCATTGGTCTTGCTAAGCGCTCATGCAAACGGGCATCGGCAACATGAATCCTGGATCACCCTGTCACAACCAAGCAGGGGTGCCCCGATCGAAGTCATCCATCGAGCCCACCTTGGTGATATCGTGACATTGCTGGACCACTGGTCCTTGCCTGATCAATCTCTGGACAACCTCGAAACGCTGGCACGCCTGACGCTATATGCGGCAGACCGCTTGACCGTAACCCATGCGGACGGTGGTCGGATTTCGGTCGAACCCATTGGCGCCGAGATTCAGGACGACTATCTCTTTATCTACATGACCATTGCCAGCGACTTGGCACCAGGTCCGATCGGGTGCACATCCGAATTCCTTCAAGATGTGCTGCCGGATCAGGTCAATTTAATCGAGATTGATTTGCCTTGGCAGCGGTCAAGCCACCGATCTCAAGGCAAATTGATGTCAAATGCACCTTGACTCGGCACCCAACTGTCTGACTCACCGCCCAATCGCTGTTCGCTGAACGGGTTTTGCCTCGAAGGCAGTATTTTTCAGTGGCTCAATCAACTGCAGGTCGCTCAACCGGCACATGATTCAGGTGAGCGGGCGCCACACGCCGCCATTCCAGATGGGTCAACCAAAGCACTTGATTCAAGCGCGCTGATTGAGGAGGCTTTGAGGTTCGATGGGCAACTTCAAGGATCATGGGATGAACCGACCTCGACGAGCCGTGGTGCTCTTGCTCGACAGCTTGAATCGTCACATGCTCGGTTGCTATGGCGGTCAGGAATTTGAGACGCCAAATATCGATCGTCTCGCTGCTAGAAGCCTACGATTTACCAATCACGTTACGGGTTCCCTGCCCTGTATGCCGGCCAGACATGACATCCTCTGTGGCGCGCTTGATTTTCTTTGGAAGCCATGGGGCTCGATCGAGCTCTGGGAACGACCCATCACTTACCCGCTGAGACGGATGGGCGTGCCAACCCAGCTCATCACCGATCACCCACACTTGTTCGAGGTTGGTGGAGAAAATTATCATACCGACTTCTTTGCATGGGATTATGTTCGCGGGCATGAAAGTGACCCTTGGAAAACACGTCCCGACCTCAGCTGGCAAGGCGCTCCCTCGTTACCCGCCAAACAAAAGTACGCTGGCCGCGTGGCCCCCCACGGATACGATGTAAGCAGAACCTACTTCCGCGAAGAGGCTGACTTCCCGGGCCCAAAAACCATGCAAGCAACCCGCGCTTGGCTCGAGGATCATGGCCGCCATCACGATGCCTTCCTTTTGTTTGTGGATGAATTCGATCCCCATGAGCCTTTCGACACGCCCGAACCGTGGGCAAGTCGCTATGGGTCCTGGAACGGCGAACGACTGATCTGGCCACCCTACGCAATTGACGGCGTGGCGTCAGGACAGATCTCGAAGGCTGAAGGCGACCACATCCGCGCGAATTACGGCGCAAAACTATCGATGATTGACCACTGGCTCGGCCGAGTATTGGACACGTTGGATGACGGAGATTTCTGGCGTGACACGATGGTGATCTTGTGTACCGACCATGGACATTACCTGGGCGAAAAAGACATCTGGGGCAAGCCCAGGGTGATGCAATACGAACCGCTCGGGCATACCCCACTGCTCATTGCTTACCCCGGCGTAGAATCGAAGACACTGGATGCCTTGACCACCAATGTGGATCTTTACGCGACCTTGGCAGACTTATTTGGTGTTGAGACCGAGCACGTCACTCACGGTCATTCACTGCTACCGCTGATCGAGGGCAAGACGCACTCGATTCGAGATTGGGCCATTGGCGGCGTTTTTGGCAACTGGGTTCAAATCAATGACGGCCGACACAAATATGCGCGAGGTCCCGTTTCAAACAACTTCCCGTTGTCGATGTTCTCGAATCGGTGGTCTACCATGCCCGTCCCGGCCTACCCAGGACTGAGACTACCCTTACCCGATGAGCGCGCGCGGCTTGATCATATGCCCGGAACTTCGGTGCCCGTGATTAGGCAACCCTTCGAGCCCGGTGACCTGCTGCCCTATTGGACCATGGATATGCCTTGCGATACCCACTATCTATTCGATTTGGACTCTGACCCTGGAGAAACCCAAAACCTTTGCGGCTCTGCGGTGGAGTCACACATGAAAGCGCTGTTGCGGGAAGCGCTCAGCGCAGTTGATGCGCCAATGGATCAATTCCAGCGATTGGGCCTGTGAGTGGATTGATCCCTTAAGGAACACGCCTTAAATGAGTTTGCAGTGGCGTTTGACCAAACAGTCCGCACTAGGCTTCGTCCGAGACTGCCTTTAAACCATCAATCAAATGAATGTCCCGCTGGGGGAAGGGTATCTTGATGCCCTCAGCGTTAAATCGGTCATAAATCTCCTTGCGGACATCACTGCGGATGACCCGAGCCGAGATTTCGCCACCAAGATCGACCCAAAAATAGACATCAAAGACAAGCGCGCTATCGCCAAAGTCTTCGAAGATGACTTCCGGCGCTGGCGTTTTCAATATCTCAACATGTCGGTCAACGATGTCCCTAATAACTTGCTCAACCTGATCAACTGACGAATCGTAGGCGACACCAACGCGAACAATACACCTAAGCAACCGATCGACCAGCGTCCAGTTGATCACGTTCTCTTCCAGCAATTTCGAATTTGGAATGATCAGATGGACACCATCAGGGCGCCGCAATCGAGTCGACCGCGTGTTGATTTCAAGCACGGTGCCCTGAACACCACTGACCTCGATAAAGTCATTAATACGAATCGGACGTTCCCAAATCACGATCCATCCGCTGATGAAGTTGTTGATGATGTTCTGAGCGCCGAACCCCAATCCAATCGCGATCGCGCCCGAAACAAAAGCGAATGCCGTCAGGGGAATCGCAAGCAGCCTCAAGCCTACGAGAAACACACTGAAGATCACCAAAATGTGCAGCACTCTGCGCACGACCTGAAGCGCATCTGCGTTGACCCCTCGTTTTTCAAAGAGTCGAAGCAGAAAATAGCTCAGTGCTCTCAAAAAGAAATACGCAACCAAAACGCCCAAGGGCGCCGTAAGCACTTGGCCAAGCGTTAACTGGTAATCACCCACCTTGATTAACACGTCGTGCATCGGAAAAAGCGTCTCAAGCATCAGATTACAACCACTTGTTTAATTTGAGCGCGGCATAGACTGCACCGCTGATAACGACCATTGCACCGGCGACGATCAAGAATGACGATGGATTCTCCGTACCCGGCAGGCCGGCAACATTCATCCCAAATAGGCCGGTCACGAACGTCGCAGGAAGGAACAGGCCTGCGACCAGTGAGAGAGCATAAGACCGGCGATTTTGCTCGGCTTGCAGGGTATTTAATTGCGCCTCGAGGAGCGATGACGCCCGCTCACGGTGCAACTCGAGATCCTCTGCGTAGCGCTGGGTCAGATCCTCCAATTCGATAATACGTTCCAATTGGTCCTCGCTAAAGCGCCCCTCGCCGATCTGCACAAGGGTGGTCAGAGCGCTACGCTGCGGCGCAATAAATCGATAGACGCTCGCGATTTGTCTGCGAAGCCCGCTAAAGTCCACTTTCGCCAGTTCTCGAGTAGCCCCCTCCGCGCGCACCTCAAAGGCACCCAACGCAGAGTCTAAGGTTTCGATGTGACGAGAGATCTTTGCCGTTAGCTTTTCCACAATCGCGAGTAGCACGTCAGTTGGGCGGCCTAAGGACTCACCCTCTTCGATTTGCTTTCGAGTTTCCTGAACCGAGGCGAGCCAGCGCGACCGAACCGTCACCAACCGATTGGGCTCGAGAAAACAACGAAGAGAGACCATATCGACCGGATCCTGAGACTCGTTGAAATTGATGCCTCGCAGGACTAACGCAACGCCGCCGCTTAACACTCTGGCCGCCGGACGCGTTTCTGCTCGGGTCAGGTAGCGAATCACGGCCTTCGGCAAGTCCTGATCTTCGAGCGCCGAAATCACCCCTTGCGCACTCATATCGTAGTGCTGCCAGGTGTTGGTTAACTCGTCTTCGTGACTCTTCCAAGTCAGATTGAAAAGACAGGCCTCACCGGATGATGCTTCAACATCAGATCGTGCGCGCGGGGAAGTCGCAGGTTCACTCATGGGCGAGAGTCCAAAATCCCATTCAAGTCTCAATACCCGCAATTATCAGTCAATCAGTCGTCCAGGCCTAACCATTTTTGCTTGTATCCACCCTAAAAAATGTTGTGCACTTGTGCCCCGTGAAGGCCCCAACACCTCAACCTAGGTCAGGCATTTTCGGCCACTGGCATGACAGCCCCTCAATCGAGACCGTGACCGAATGCATGCCGACTGCGCTGAGATTGACCCGCAGACTGGCGCCCAAAAGGCTGTGCTCACCGCTAGGCCGTGGGGGCAAAAAAAGAGTAGTCAGTCTCGCCAACTGCCCCTAAGATGCACGCCCGAAATCGGCCCGACGCAGAGCATTAACCTTCCCATGCGCCTTCATCTAACGCCACTTTTAGCCCTGTATTTCAGCGCTTCCATTTTGCTCACGGGCCATGGCATGCAATTAGGGCTTGTCCCACTGCTCGCTGAATCGGAAGGATTTTCAGGCATCGACATAGGCCTCATGGGTTCAGCCTATTTTGCAGGCTATCTCGCGGGTTGCGTTTTTATTCCACGGTTCATCAGTTGGGTCGGCCATGTTCGCGTCTTTTTGGTACTGATCGCCGTTGCCACGGCAGCACTCTTAAGTCTCACCTTGGATACGTCCTTCATCTTGTGGTTTTTCAGCCGGTCTCTTGTGGGCTTTTGTCTGGCAGGCATTTATATGGTGATTGAATCCTGGCTGAATGAAGCGGCGACTCGAGAAAATCGTGGTTTGATTCTCGCCGTCTATACCCTCATCACACTCACGGCCATCGGCTTAGGACAAATCTTTTTAACCGCTTCAATGCCTTATCCCAAGCTCATGACGCTGGCAGCAATACTCCTATTGCTCGGCGCCATACCCATCGGGTTCAGCCGATCGCCTTCGCCGCAGCCCATCGAGTCATTTCGATTACGCTACGGCTCGTCCTTTAAACGGGCGCGAGTCGCATTTATAGGCGCTCTGAGCTGTGGCATCGTCACGTCAGGTTACTGGTCCATGGGGACATTCATTGCACAATCACTGGGACTGTCCATTGAATCAGTGATCTATTTCATGATCGCTCCCATGATTGGCGGGGCGCTTGTTCAGATTCCGGTGGGGCGCTTGTCGGACTCCATGGATCGACGGAAAGTCTTATTGGGCTTGTCTCTTTTTGCGGCAGGCGTGAGCCTCATCGCCATCCTTGGTCCCACGGACGCATGGCTTTTTGCAACCCTGGTCATGGCGCTCTTTGGTGCAGCCACCTTTCCGCTCTATGCCATCAGTCTTGCGCACGCCAATGACAGCAGCTCGTTTTCTGTTGTACAAACCGCAAGCGCAATCCTGCTCACCTATAGCCTCGGGGCAGTCCTTGGCCCTATCCTTGTTTCCATGGGCCAAATCGTGACGCCTAAAGCCATGTTTTGGCTCACATTGATCGTAATGACGCCCTTCGCTGCTTGGATCATGCTTCGCATTCAAGACCACGATCCTGATCGAGCCCATTTCGAACCCTTCGTTGTCGCTCCGGTGTCGTCACCCGAGGTATTTCAACTCTCAGATCAAATGGAAGGCGCCAACGAAACACACCCTTGAATGCTAGCCTCGACCGCGTGTCCGAGTGCGGCCCGAGCGAGCGTTCTGCTCTAGGAATTCGATAATGAGTCCGGCTAAATCTTTTTGGGTCACGCGTTCGATTCCCTCAAGACCGGGCGATGAATTGACCTCCATCACCACGGGCCCGTGATTAGAGCGAAGAATATCGACACCACAAACATTCAGGCCCATCGTCTTTGCTGCTCGAACAGCCGTTGATCTTTCCTCGGGCGTGATTCTGACTTCAGTCGCAGTACCACCACGATGAATGTTGGATCTGAATTCCCCTTCCCTTGCTTGGCGCTTGATGGACGCCACAACCTTGTCGCCCACCACAAAGCAACGGATGTCAGCGCCTCCAGCTTCACGAATGTACTCCTGAACCAAAACAGACACATTCAAGCCAAAGAAGCTTTGAATCACGCTCTCGGCCGCTTTACGGGTTTCAGCAAGCACCACACCAATCCCCTGAGTGCCTTGCAGTAATTTAATGACGAGGGGCGCACCGCCGACCATCTCTATCAAATCCGAGATGTCGTCTGGCTTGTTCGCAAATCCAGTCACGGGTAGTCCTATCCCACGGCGAGACAGTAACTGCATTGAGCGCAACTTATCTCGGGACCGACTAATGGCGACCGATTCATTTAGGGTGTAAACCCCCATCATCTCAAACTGTCTGGAAACTGCCGTGCCGTAAAAAGTCACGGACGCACCAATTCTCGGGATGACCGCATCAAAGCCATTGAGATCTCGGCCCTTGTAGTGAATCCCGGGTCGGTGCGAGGTGATATTCATATAGCAGCGAAGCACATCGAGCACTTCCACCTCATGACCCCGAGTTTCAGCGGCCTCAATCAATCGACGGGTCGAATACAGGCTTTTATTACGCGATAAGATCGCAATCTTCATACATTGTTGCCCTCGGTCATGGCCGAACTGGACCCTCGACCCAAAAGAAAGGTGCGGGTGGGATCAATCTGAAAGCCGAAGGCGCGAAGTGCTTTACGCCCCAGAAGCACCTTGGTTCGCATTCTGGATCGACTCGTCAACGTAAATTCCAGTCGATGGGACTGCACACCCATCTGAAGAAAAGTCTGAACGAGTGGCCGTGACTCTTCGTGCCCTCCCGAGTCTCGAATCGTTCGCCACCCGAGCAGTGGCAGGGTCTGCCACTCAGGGTTGGGTTCGGCCTGGGTTTTCGCGAGCTTGAATCTCACCTTAGGCGCCGATCCATGCTCGAGCACTTCAAACGATTCAACGCCAAGGCAGGCAGTCAGCGCGCCCGTATCGAGCTTGGCGATGCGTAATCGATCGCTTAGCTCTTGGAGGTGCATGTACTCTTTCCAACCGACCACCATGGTCGTTAACCCCAAAAAAAGAGGCGCATCCTAGGGGCAAGCGTCTGATTTGGCAATGCTTTTTTAAGGCGACAGAGTGGCCCCGATCATTGGGCAAAATTGAGCCGCAAGCCTTGCGTCGGCCACTCGGTTTTCAGTAACTGACCCGTGGTCGACAAGGTGACAAAAGCGGTCTTCGTATCAGGACCGCCGAATGCAATGTTGGTCGTTAGCACATCGGGCATGGGCACGAATTCGACACTCGATCCGTCGGGCGCGTGAATGCTGATACCCCCCGTGATCAGCGTTGCCACACACACATTGCCCTCAGCATCCACCGCCAACGAATCAAACATGTGGTAGTCGGCTCGCTGAGCCAACATCGCGCGTGGCTGTGTCTTGTCAACTTCTCCAGGCGCGCTCAGCGGGTATGCCCAGACTCTGCCCGTGGGGGTTTCCGCAACATAGAGCGTCTTCTCATCCGGTGAGAGTCCGATGCCGTTTGGCCCCTCAAGCGGAAAGATAGCCTCAGAAATTAGGGTTCCGTCTGGTCTGGCATAGAGAACGCCTGTGCGATCACGGTCCCTCGGTCGGGTTTTCCCATGATCCGTAAACCAAAACCCACCCGTCCGATCGAAGACGATGTCGTTCGGCCCCTTGAGCCGCTCACCGTCGCATGCCTCATAGATCGTTTCAAAGGCACCGGTCCTTAGATCCACTCGCTGAATCGAGCCGCCAAGATAATCCTCAGGCTGCTCGCCGGGGAACACGCGCCCATCGCTTGCCACATGCCACTTGAACCCGCCGTTATTGCACACGTAACAGTAACCATCAGGACCGAGGGCCGCCCCATTGGGACCGCCGCCCAAATGGGCGATGACCTCTTGTTTCCCGTCGGTTCCAACCCGTGTCAGGGTACCTCGCTGAATTTCAACCAAAATCACAGACCCGTCATCCATGACGATCGGCCCCTCAGGAAAAGCCAGTCCAGTTGTCACGATCTCCATTACTGCTCCTCAAAATGACTGATGTTGTGGCGCGAATTGACGTTGTTCGCTCTTGATTCTGATCGGCGCGCCTCAAGCGAGCGCTTGAAGCGCCTTATCGTCGTCTGCCTTGACCCATGGTTACAGGCCCCTGGTTCGCAGAATTCGCGAGACCATAGCCGCTGCCTGGCCCAAACCAAGCCTGCCGACTCAGGAAAAGTCGCGCGCCCGATGAATCAAAGTGCAACCCTGCTGCTCGACTAAACACCGCCCTCGTGAGGGGTCGCATCGTACTTTTCGATCAACGCTTTTAGCGCCTCAGCAACCTCATCGAGCGCGTCCTGGTCTGCGCCGCGCGCAACGAGGTTCGTTCCATACCCTTGCTCACGAAAAAAGGGGTAGGACCCAATATCCACCGTTGGATAAGCCGCTTGAATGGACTCGAGTTCTTGGGCGACCTGACTTTCTCCCAAGAAGGCGCCAACGGTCACCGATCGAACGGGACGCCCACCGGGGAGACGCTCCTCGGTGAAGGTGCTCGCCATCGCTTGCATGACACTTGGCACCCCCGCCATCACGAACACATTCTCGATTTGAAACCCGGGTGGCCCACCAGAAGGATTTTCAATCAGGGTTGCCCCCCGCGGGATCCTCGCCATGCGCAATCGCGATTCCATGACCTCCGGCGGCGCTTCCCTTCGCTTGATCAGAGCCACCACATCGGGATGAAATTCAAGCGGCACACCAAATGCGAGCGCGATACTGTCTGCCGTGATGTCATCATGGGTGGGCCCGATACCGCCAGTCGTGAAGACGTAGTCAAATGTCGCACGGCACTCATTGACGGTATCAATGATGGTCGATTCGATATCTGGAATGACCCTTGCCTCACGCATCTGAACACCTAACTCATTCAGCACCTGACTCAAATGCGCGAGATTGGTGTCTTGGGTTCGACCCGACAGGATCTCGTTCCCAATAATGATCAAACAGGCCGTAACCACATCGCTCCCTTGAGCCATACCTACATCTCCACTCTATATTCGCTTTACTTGCGCCAGCGGCGCGCATCAAGCGCTGGCTCGCCCGCCCAACGGCTCGGCATTTACCGTTTGCTCCGCATCGCTCATAGTCACGAGGCGCAATGGTCAACGACCATAAATCACATCGAACACCACAGCAATCCATTCGTTACGGGACCCGTATTCACTGGTACCATGCGCTGTCGCATACAAGCACGTAACCTTGGAAAACCATGAAGCCTGCAGCTGAAGAACTCGACCATATCCTGATCAAAGGTGCCAAAGAGCACAATCTCAAAAATGTGGAAGTGGCGATACCCAAACGCAAGCTGGTGGTACTCACGGGCGTCTCGGGGTCAGGCAAATCCTCGCTCGCCTTTGACACCCTTTATGCCGAAGGCCAGCGTCGATACGTTGAGTCGTTGTCCGCCTATGCCCGCCAATTTCTAGGCCAGATGGAAAAGCCCAAATACGACACCATTCGCGGATTGTCTCCCACCATTTCGATTGAACAAAAGACCACCAGTCGTAATCCTCGTTCCACCGTGGGGACCATCACGGAAATTTCAGATTACTTGCGGGTACTGTTCGCGCGCATTGGGCACCAGCATTGTCATCAGTGTGGCGACGAGGTGTCCGGACAGACCGCAGAAAAAATTGTGCTCGAGTTAATGCGCCAGCCTGAGGGCACCCGCGTGATTCTCATGCAAAGTTTGTTGGTCAATCGCAAGGGGGAGCATCGAGAACTCATCGAGACCGCGCGGGGTGCGGGTTTCGCCCGCCTTAGGGTGGACGGCGAACTGATTGCTATCGAAGAGCTCACTGCCTTGGACAAGCGCAAAAAGCATACGGTCGAGGCCGTTATCGATCGTCTTGCGATTCGCGAAGGTCAGCGTGAACGTCTCACTGAGAGTGTGGAGCAGGCACTGAACCTGGGTCACGGCGTGATGGTCGCTGAAATCAATGGTAAGGATCGCGTCTTCTCTGAACATCTTGCTTGCGATCGATGCGGCATCTCTTTCCCATCACTGACCCCACAGTCCTTTTCCTTTAACAGCCCACAAGGCATGTGCCTTGACTGCAATGGCTTGGGGACACAGGTCGCATTTGATCCAAATCTCGTGATTCCAGATGCATCGCTCACGCTGCGTGCTGGCTGTCTTAAGCCTGTCGGAAAAATCGAGGCACACAGTAAATCCATGTCGGCAACTTTTCACCGTCAAATGTTTGCCCACCTCAAGATTCCGCTTGATAAGCCATGGACGAAGCTCACCGAACAGCAACAACGTACCGTGCTCTATGGCACGGGAGACAAGCGCTACACCATCGAATGGGCGGGTTATGGGACTACTCATTCACGCTACGAGGGGTTGCTAAACCGGCTGATGCGGCGATTTCGAAATACTCGCTCAGAGGGTATGAAGCGCTGGTATTCCCAATTTCTGGCAAATACCCCCTGCGACGTCTGCAATGGCGATCGGCTGAGGTCAGAGAGCGCCGCTGTCAAAGTCGGTGGCCAAAGTATGGTCGACGTCTCGGCCATGACCATTGAAGAGGCCTTCCATTTTTTTGAGGGTTTGAAACTCAAAGGCGCTGATAAAGAAATTGCCACGGAGCTCTTAAAAGAAATCCAGGGAAGACTCAGCTTCTTGGTCTCGGTGGGTCTCTCGTACCTGTCGCTCAATCGACTGGGCCCAACGTTATCCGGCGGGGAATCGCAACGCATTCGCCTCGCAAGCCAAGTGGGTAGCGAGTTGTCTGGCGTGATTTACATTCTGGATGAACCGAGCATTGGATTGCATCAACGTGATAATCAACGCCTACTCGATACCCTGCTCAAGATGCGAGACATCGGCAACACGGTGATCGTGGTGGAGCACGATGAGGACACCATACGAGCGGCCGATCATGTGATTGATTTCGGTCCAGGCGCGGGCACTAAGGGGGGTGAGGTGATCTTTCAGGGTACCCCCAAGGCTTTGCAGCGAGACAAGGCGTCACTCACAGGCGCTTACCTCTCCGGCCGACGCAGTATCGCCATGCGCGAAACCCCCAGACAGTTTGAACGGACGCTCCAAATTGCCGGCGCAAAGGAGAACAATCTCCGAGATATCGATATCGCCATTCCGCTTGAGGTCTTGGTTGCGGTCACCGGCGTTTCGGGGGCGGGCAAGTCGACCTTGATTAACGACATTCTCTACCCCGTTCTGGCTCGGCACTTCCATGGGGCCCAAGCACGCGTCGGGCGACACACCAGTCTCGATGGGCTCGCCCACCTGGACAAGGTGGTTGCGATCGATCAAAAGCCCATCGGGCGAACGCCTAGGAGTAACCCCGCCACCTACATCAAAGTGTTCGACGAGATCAGAAAATTCTTCTCGCTCCTTCCCGAATCCCGAACCCGAGGTTATTCACCCGGCCGCTTCTCTTTTAACGTCAAGGGTGGTCGATGCGAATCCTGTCAAGGCGATGGCGTCATCAAGATCGAGATGCATTTTCTCTCTGATGTTTATGTCAAATGCGACGCTTGCCAGGGCAAGCGCTTTAACGATGCGACCCTGGATGTGAAATACAAAGGTAAATCGATATCCGACGTATTGAACATGACCATCGCGGAATCCGTCGAACATTTTTCAGAGCACCCAAAAATACTCAATCAGCTGCAACTGCTCGTCGATGTCGGTCTCGACTATCTTGCGCTAGGGCAACCATCAACGACGCTTTCGGGCGGTGAGGCGCAGAGAATCAAGCTCGCCAGAGAGCTCTCCAAATTAGCCACAGGCCGCACGTGTTACATTCTCGATGAGCCCACCACGGGACTTCATTTTGACGACGTACAAAAATTACTCGTGGTTCTGAATCGGTTGGTCGACGCTGGTAATTCCGTGATCGTCATTGAGCACAACCTTGACGTCATCCGCACCTCCGACTGGATTATTGATCTTGGCCCAGGGGGCGGACCTGAGGGCGGCGCCGTGATTGCCACTGGGACGCCAGAACAACTGACCAGGATGGAAGGCACCGAAACCGGCCGATATTTGCGACCGTATTTTTGATTTCGCACCCAATAGGTGCCAAGCGCTAGAGGGCTCCATTGGCGTGCCAAAGAAGATGCGAAAGCGACAACAGCGCGTGGCGATTCAAGCATCGATAGCGGCCACTCGGCGGGCTTGAGGCGCAAAAGGCGCAAAAGGCGCACTGGCTTACCGCTTGGATACCTCTGTCAGGCGACTGCCTTTCTGGCTATTGAAGCGAAAGAATGGACCCTCTATAGTGAGCGCGCGCTGAAGCAAACGTCACACTGCGTGCGAGCGCAAACGCTGCGTCGGCTCGATGATGAGTCGGCAGGGGCGCTCAATGTGCGCTTTAATTTGCACCCTGTTCCATCGCAACGTGGTCTGACGGTGCAGCCTGCCACGGGCATGATCCCACTGCGGCACAGGCACACTGCGCAACACGAACCATTTTCAGTCTGCTCTTGAGTTGTTGAGTCAATGATCGATCCCGACGTCATCATCATGCTAGCCAGCCTGCTCGCGGCAGGCGCAGTAGCAGGCGTGACCACTGGCCTCTT
>JALRJG010000050.1 GCA_023261215.1 Pseudomonadales bacterium
CCGATTCAGGCGTTGACGCATGAAGTCGCTTGATAGGAGACTCGCGGCTCGTCGTTCGCAGGGCGTTGCACTGATCATGGTTTTGCTTGTGGTTGCGCTTGCAGTGGCGCTGGCCACCTCAATCGCGAGTCGACAGTCGGAGGCTATTCGATCCACCAGCGGGCATTTCAATCGTCAACAGGCTTACTACTACGCAAGGGGAGGAGAAGAATGGGCTCGCCAACTGCTGGTTCGTGATCACGAAGTTAGACCGAATTGGGATGGTCCCACCGACGCGTGGATGTCGCCTGAACTGAATTATGAGATCGCTGATGGGTCTATCGTGCTCCTGATTGAAGACCAAGAGCGATATCTCAATGTCAATCAGTGGGCTGGAGGTCTGCAAATAACCGGCGCTGCTGACGCGAGTCTCTTTTCGGCGCAAATGGGATTAGATCCGCTTTGGTTTGATGAACTCATCGACTTCACGGACTTGGATCAAGAACCGCAGGCGCTTGGCGCTGAAGATTATTACTATCTAGGTCTTGAGCAGCCCTATCGAACCTCGAGTCAACGCTTGGTGCACCCATCTGAGCTTCGGTTACTGAAATCAATGACGTCCGAGGCGTATGCACGATTGAAAACATCACTCGTCGCGTTACCCGCGGGCGCGTTGCCGATGAATGTCAATACGATGCCGGCGAGCTCGATTCGCTTGCTCGCGCCGGAGCTCACAATGGAAGCCGCGGAGTCGGTCGTGCTCACGCGGTTTCAACAAGAGGGATTTGAAAGCGTCCAGGCCTTCTTGGCGTTGCCCGAATTTGCCGGTCTCGAGATAGCGAAAATTCCGCTTGGTGTACAATCCTCCTTTTTCAAAGTGCGAATTCGAGTGGCATTTCTCGATCAAGTGTTCTTTTTGTCTAGTCTTCTGTACCGGGAGCCGGCAACGGGTCAAGTGACGCTCTTGCACCGTGCGCTAAATGAACCCTTTGTGATGCCTGAAGTACCCCGCGACGAGGACGACGTCTAGTATGAAGCAAGCGCTTCTGATCCGCTTTCGAGCATCGCAGCTAGAGTGGCTGATCCACGATGGGGGAAGACCGATACTGGAGGGCCAAGGGGACTGGCAGGCGCTCAAAGAGGCCCTCGCGGGTTGGTCAGGTAACCCTGACGAACTCGAGGCGGCAGTCCTCATGGAGGGTCGTTCCACCTTGATGACCCAGATCACGGTGCCTTCCAAACCCACGCGACAGATTCTTGATGCCATCCCGTTCTTGGTGGAAGAACAAATCGCGGGCAGTCTGGACGATTGTTTCATCAGCCTAGGCGCCCGTGAGGGTGATCGGCTTGCGGTGGTCGTGGTTGATCGCCGTGTCGTCGAGGAGATTCTTCTCGCCGCTGATGAAGCAGGTTTGGCGGTCAGTTTCCTTGGCGTTGACACGCAAGTGCTGCAATCAAAAGGGGCAACGCGATTGGTGCTCGAGCAAGACGTAGCGCACGTCATCCGTTCAAGCGGCGTCGGGTTATCTCTCTTAAGCGAGCACGCGGAACAAGTGTTGGGCGACGAATTGTCTGAAGAAACAGAGAGCGTTGACTGTCTGGATTTCTGTGAGACCGAGGGGATTCTGGCAACGTCCCTCGCGGCAAGTTCGATTGAGCTTAATCTGCAATCCGCGCGAGCGGGAACGATCGAGCCTAGTTTGCTGAGACAGTGGTCGATATCGGCTCAAGACCACGCGGTGAATTTGAGGCAGGGCGAGTTTTCGTTCAAACCAAGAGGTGGTGCCTTGATGACCCTGTTGCGGCGTGTGGCCACGGTCGTGCTGCTGCTCCTCGGCTCACAACTTGTGGTCAACGTTGCACAGGCCCTTTACCTAGACTATCAGGCCCATCAACTGGAAACGGAGGCGCAAGCGCTTTATTTGGCCGTTTTCCCCCAGGATCGAGCGCCGAAAGATATGGCAAGGCGATGGCGCAGCCGGCTTGCCGGACCTGGCGATGTGAGCGGATCGGCAGCGCTTGAACTTGTGGAGAAGCTGAGCGGGCGAGTCTCTCAAAGCGGACTGACACTGCAGAACCTCAATTTCAATTTGGCACGAGGCGATCTGTCTCTTCAGCTCGTTGGGAGAACCAGCGACCAGATTATGCGCTTGAGCGAAGCGCTGGGCTCAGAAGGATTACAGTCGGACATTGGAACCATTAGCCAAGAAGACGGGGAAGTGAGAGCGACCCTTCGGTTGAAGGCGGGCCAGTAGATGAACCTGAATTCGATCAAAGTGTTAGCAAAAGCGTGGTTCGACGGGCTTCAGAAATCGGAGCAGCGCGCCGTGCTGTTGTTGGGTACCTTTCTTTTGATGGTTGTGGGTTATCTCGCGATCTGGGTGCCTGCCGCCGAATGGCAAAAGGAGGCAGTGCAGGATCGCCAGCGTCATTTGGAAACGTTGACCATGATGAAGGAAACCGAGGGGCAGGCGAGACGGTTGGCCCAGGGTGCAGTGCTTGAAATGGGTGGATCACTGCTATCGGTGGTGTCGACCGCAGCCCAAGAGCAAGGTTTGAATCCAAATCGACTGCAACCAGAAGGTGAAGATACGGTGAGCCTTTGGTTCGATGAGGTGCCCTTTGCGGAGGTGATGCGGCTGCTTGAGAAGGCCGCTCAGATCCCTGGGTTGCAAATTCAGCAGTTGGTGATCGATCGAAGTGATAAGCCCGGCACGGTTCGTGCGAGAGTTGTCATCAGTCGGAGTTAACGCGCCATCGCCAGTCGATCAAACAGATGGCGAAACCACGCGGCTGCGGCTAAGCCAGCAATCAGGTTGGCGAGTGCAATCGCCCAGAAGATACCGAGGAAGCCGAAGATCTCCCCGGCAATGACGGCTAGGGGTAAATAGATCGCAATCAACCTTGCGATGGAGAGAACTAACGCCGGGGTGGGTCGCCTGATCGCATTGAAGCCGTGATTCGCAACCGTCAGGATACCCATGAAACCAATGGACAACGGCACGATGTGCAGATATTGCTCAGATACGCTGGCAGCCTGCGCGTCGCTCGTGATGAGCCCCACAAAAAAAGCGGCGCCGAACCACATCAGCGTTGCAGCGCTAACGCCCCAAGCAATACACGCGAGGTAACAGGTCCTAATGGCAAGTCTGGCTCGATCAAAGAGGCCAGCGCCCCAGTTCTGCCCAACCACGGGAATGATGCTGGTGGAGATGCCAATAGCCACCATCCCAACAACAGACTCGATTCTTCCCGCCACACCAAACCCCGCAATAACCTGGGTGCCAAAGCTCGCGAGCAGATAAGTGCTGATTGCGAGCGAAACGGGTTGTAGAAGATTAGTTGCCGCTGCCGGTAAGCCGACATGCATGATTTGGCGTGTGCTATCCAGCAGTTGATGAAGTGAAGTAGGCACCAACTGGGCTTTGATGAAGTACCAGTAAGCGGCCAATACGAGTTGGGCGCTGGACCCAATAACGAAAGACCAGGCCGCACCATCCAGGCCGAGTGCAGGCACGGGTCCAATGCCAAAAATGAGGATTGGCCCAAGCGTCACTTGGATGAGCGGTGCGATGGTCATGATGTAACCGGGATAAGACGCGTCCCCATAAGAACGGATAATGCCGTTAGACACCATAGCAAGTCCCATGGCGGGAAATCCCAGGAACCAAATCTCAGCATATTGGGTGGCAAGCGGCAGTACGTCTGGCGCAGCGCCTAGGAGTCGAAGAATCGGCGAGGCCAGCCAAATGCCGATGATGGAGACGGAGACCGTCATGATGACAATGATGAGATAACAGTGACTGATGATGCGTCGCAAACGTTCAGACTCTGAGGCGCCCATGGCTTGTGCGACAAGGCTTGAGGCCCCAATGCCGATCCCCCGAGTGAAAGCGTTTAATGTCATTGATATGGGAAACATGAAGGTCAGCGCTGCAACGGCTTGTGTTCCGAGCTGGCCGACGTAAACGATCTCGATGAGCTGACCCAGCGTCATTGCGAGAAATCCCCAAATCATGACGGCTGATAGGTGTGCCACATGCTTGGGGATCGAGCCTTCGGTGTAAGTTCTTTGCTTCATGACGATGTGAGGCTCTGAAAGGGTGCTGATGTTGGCTCACGACATGGCGCGATGGGGCGAGCGAACCAACGATCAGTCTCAATGAAAATCCCGAGATCTGATGGTGAATCCTGAAAGTAGATGGCTGAGATCAGTGAGGTGTCCTGCGACGACGTGAATGACCCCGTTTTCTTTTTCAAGGATACCTTTTATACGAATCAGTTGGCTATGAAGAACGGCTTTTCTGAAGTGTGCCTGCACATGGTGCTGGATGACTACATTGATGTTTTGTGTCTCATCTTCAACGGTCATAAAGATAATGCCGGAAGCGGTAGACGGCCGTTGTCGCCCTGTCACGAGGCCAGCGATTTGCACGAAGCGGCCGTGGCGTAGTGTCGTCAGGTCGGTGGCTCTGAGGCACTGATTAAACGCATCAGAGGATTCGCGAAGAACCCGCATGGGGTGTCGCCTGAGTGTTAGTCCAAGTGACCGATAGTCAGCACCAATATCATCGTGTTCAGATGGCGCAGTGATAAATGGTGCCGGGCGGTCAATTGGCGACGGCTTCACTAAAGGCGTGTCCTCTTGTAACCCCATGGCGACCCAGTGGCTTTGGTGTCTATGCCCTGAAATTGAGAGGCACGCATTGCCCTGGATTAAGGCATCCAATTCGCCTTGATCGAGCGCTGCGCGTTGCTTTAATTGGTATAGGGCATTGAATGTGGCGGATTGCCTAGCATTGATGATTCGTTCGGCTGCGGGTTGATTGAAGCCTTTGATGCGACACATGCCAAGGCGCAGCGCAGGTTGTGATTGAGCCAGAGGGTCCAGCGTTGTGCTGTTTTCTTGCGTCTTTGAGCGAAACTCCAATGTGGATTCCCAATGGCTAGCCAGCACATCAACGGGCAACACATGAATGCCGTGTCGCTTCGCATCTTGAATTAACTGAGATGCAGAGTAAAAACCCATGGGGAGACTGTTCAAAAGCCCGCAATAAAAAGCTGCAGGTTCATGTCGCTTAAGCCAGGCTGAAAGATAGACCAAGAGCGCAAAACTGGCAGCATGAGATTCAGGAAATCCGTATTCCCCGAAACCTTTGATTTGCTCAAAGACACGCTCGGCAAACGATAAGTCATGGCCTTTGGCAAGCATGCCTTGGATGAGCTTTTCACCAAAGTGGTCAAGCCCGCCTTTACGTTTCCATGCAGCCATGGCTCGTCTTAATTGATCCGCTTCGCCGGGTGAAAACCCCGCAGCAACTACAGCAAGCTTGATGACCTGTTCTTGAAAGATAGGCACGCCCAATGTGCGTTCAAGAACGCTTTTGACAGCATCGTTTGCATAGGTGACGGCTTCAGTGCCTTGCCGCCTTTTGAGGTAAGGGTGGACCATCTTGCCTTGAATAGGGCCAGGGCGAACAATGGCGACTTGGACGACGAGGTCGTAGTAACACGCAGGCTTTAACCGAGGCAGCATGGCCATCTGCGCGCGTGACTCGACCTGGAAGACACCAACGCTATCTCCCTGTTGCAACATGTGATAAGTGGCGGGGTCCTCTCTAGGAATGTGGGCTACATCAAGCGTTTCCTCGCGAATGAGATTGACCTGGTCAATGGCCTTGCGAATCGCGGTTAACATGCCAAGCGCGAGGATATCGACTTTTAGGAGGCCTAAAGCCTCTAAGTCGTCTTTGTCCCATTGGATGATGGTGCGGTCGGGCATGGCTGCATTTTCAATGGGTGCCAACTGGGATAGTGGGCCTTGGGAAATCACGAATCCGCCGACATGCTGAGAGAGATGGCGCGGGAAACCCAAGATTTGATGTACGAGTTCGATGTAGCGATGAATGAGGTTATTTTTTGTGCTCACCCCAGCTTCTTCAAACCGTTCAATGAGGCTGTCTTTTTTCTCCCACCACGCCATATTTTTTGCGAGCTGATCCACAACCAAAGGATCAATACCGAGCGCTTTGCCGACATCGCGAATGGCACTTTTAGGCCGGTAAGTGATGATGGTTGCCGCTAAGGCAGCGCGTTCTCTCGAGTATTTTTTATAGAGGTATTGAATGACCTCCTCTCTACGCTGATGTTCGAAGTCGACATCTATGTCGGGCGGTTCATTGCGCTCTTTAGAGATGAACCGCTCAAACAATAAGTTGACCTGAGTAGGGTCTACTTCGGTGATTTCCAGGCAATAACAAACGGCACTGTTGGCTGCCGAGCCTCGGCCTTGGCATAAGATGCCTTGATCCTTTGCGAAACGGACAATGTCGAATACGGTTAGAAAATAGTATTCGTAGGCCAGGTCAGCGATCAGTTCGAGTTCTTTTTCGATCTGCTGTTCGATATGTTCCGGAATACCAGTGGGCCACCGTTTATGCGCGCCGGCCCAAGTGAGTGTCCTCAAATAGCTGCTGGGTGATTCGTCGTCAGGCACTAACTCTAAAGGGTATTCGTACCTGAGTTCGTCGAGTGAAAACCGGCACGATTGGGCCAATGTGACCGTGGCCTGAATCCAAGCTTCGGGCAGCGATTGTGCCAGTGCGCGTACGGGTTTGAGATAGCGCTCGCCATTTTGTTGAAGATGCCGGCCGGCCATGGCGACGGGGATGCCCATGCGAATCGCATGTAGGGTATCGAGAAGCGGTTTGCGGTCCCTTTGGTGCATGTAGATGTTGCCGCAAGCAACGATGGGCCAGTGATATAACGATTGCAGTGTGTGAAGTAGGGTGTGTCGTGCTTCATCAAAGCCGTCCACACCAAGCTCTGCACCGAGATACAGGTCGGCGCCAAAGCGGTCGTGGAGTTGCCTGGCGATGAGCCACTGTGTTTTCACGTTGTGGACATCAGGTATCCAAATGGCGGCGATTCCTGTGAGCTTACGAGGCGTATCTTTAAGCTGGAGCTCATAGCTGCCTTTGGCTGCGCGACGACGGCCGAGGCTGATGAGATGACAGATGTCGCCGTATCCTTGCCGTGTCTGCGCGAGTAAAACCAATTTGATGTCTTCCAAGAGGTAGAACTCACTGCCGATCAACAACTTGATTTGATGAGACTTTGCGGCCACATGCGCTTTGACAGCCCCGGCCATGGAGCATTCATCGGTAATGGCGATTGCGTGATAGCCGAGGGATTTTGCTTTCTCGACCAATTCCTCTGGGTGTGACGCGCCGCGCAAAAAAGTGTAGTTCGATAGGCAGTGGAGTTCGGCGTACTGTGTGTTGGCATGTCGAGGCTGCGAATGTCTGGGACGCATCAACTGAGGGGTCATGAACGCAGCGCCTTATGGGAAAGCGCAGAAAAACGGACTGCCCATGCTGTGCGTGTTTGGCGCCTTGATGCGCCATGAGTTTGCGCGGTTAAGATTCGATGCGATTCTTTGTGAAAAGGATGGCAATCTATGATCTTAGAAGGTGCTGATCGAGATGCTTGGTCTTTACTGAGCGGTTCAAAAGGCTTGTGGTATGGCGCTCGGAATCGGTGATGTGGCACCTGCTGAACTGAAGAAGGCACAAGAAGTATCTCACAAAAATACTGTACAAATATACAGTATTTTTGGTTAAGCGCAATCTGCGCTTCTTCCTCCAATCCAGGCCGAATCGAACCAATGAGGTCAAACCAAGCCGAATCAAACGGTACAAAACTGGCTGAAGCAGAACAGCGCTGGATCAATCATGGATCGACTTCACCCTGGGGCAGCAGCATGAGACTCTGCGCATTTACCTTGATGTATTACGCAGTGTCTGTATTGACTATCGACGGATGGAAGTAGACCGAGCACAGCCCTGGAAGGAAGAGAGGGTACTTCCCGCAGCTTGAGGCGCGGGGCAGCCATAGAACATGGAATCCCGAGTATCTAAATTGCGGTTTAGGGCAGGATTTGTACGGCACAGCCTTCACTGCCTGACCAAGGCTGTGATTCACGAACACGCGAGTTTTCAGCAGGGCGAGGCGCCCGCCGATCGCTCTGCTATAGCCAGTTCGTTCTTGTACTTAAGCGGTGCGCGGTACTGAATTTTCCAACAACCTGAAGGTTCGAATCATTGGCCAAGCTTTATTTCTATTACTCTTCCATGAACGCAGGCAAATCAGCGGCGTTGTTGCAGTCGAGTTACAACTATCGCGAGCGGGGCATGCAGACGTTACTGCTATGCCCTCAACTGGATAATCGCTTTGGCGAAGGGCGGATTACATCAAGAACAGGTATCTCTCAACCCGCGACCACGTTCACTCCAACGGATGATCTTTTTGCATTGATTGAGACCCGCGTGCGAGCGCAAGCGCTCCATTGCGTGATGGTGGATGAAGCGCAATTTCTAACCAAATCCCAGGTGAAATCCTTAGGCGACGTGTGTGATCGATTCGACATCCCTGTTCTCACGTTTGGTATTCGAACTGACTTTCAGGGTGAACCGTTCGAGGGCAGTCTGTACTTGCTCAGCTGGGCTGACAATTTGAAGGAACTCAAAGCCATCTGTCACTGCGGGCGCAAAGCAACCATGGTGCTTCGTGTTGATGAGCAAGGGCGAGTCGTGACCGAGGGCGCGAAGATCGCGATCGGTGGTAATGATGCCTACGTGTCGGTCTGCCGTCGCCATTTCAGAGAGGGTTTCGACCGACCCAACCTTTGATCGTGGGATGATTGGACTCGGCCGGTTCATGTGCGAGTGGGTATGGGCCCTTAAAGTCGCGTTGAAATATCGCCGCATAAGGGTCGCACCACCTCGCTTG